>JAGCKG010000021.1 GCA_017647625.1 Alistipes sp.
CAGCGCACCCTCGCGCGACACCTCCACATTACCACTCTTGACCTTCTGCATAAGCACTATTAACGACTCTTGGAAGATATCGTCAATATCCTCATTCGAGATTTTGCTGTATGAAAATTCTTGTGCAATAATCGATGAAAAGCCGAATTTCATATCTCTGTAGATATGCCTCCAAACGCGGTCATCGTTCTGCATTATGCCGAATAGTAGTTGTGAGTCAGTCATCGTGATATTATTTTCCTACAAAGTTAGCAAAACTTTATAAATAAAGACAACTTATGCTGATTTTGTAAGTTGGCTAATAGGTTTTTACAAAATGTGTATTTATATGGATTGTTCCTAAATATCAATTATCATCTCAACCCGCATTAAGAGAGAGGCCCCGACGTATTGAGATGTGTATAAGGTTGTATGATAGTATCGCGTTAGCGATAAATATTAGTGGAAGGTGTTGTAATGCTTGCATTTAATAACACCTACCACTAATATTTAACCCATCGTAGATGACTCACATACAACCTTATATAGCCCTAAAAATAAAAAAAACAGCAGTCTAAAAGACTGCTGTGACTGGTGAATCCGCCGGGGCTCGAACCCGGGACCCCAACATTAAAAGTGTTGTGCTCTACCTGCTGAGCTACGGATTCTCCAAATGCTAATATTCATTAGCGGGTGCAAAGATAAGCATTATTTTTATATTAACAAAATAGTGGGGATGAAATATTTTTGTATCTTTACAAAAAATTATCGCCTAACGATGGAACAAACCAAGATAGAGCGTCTGCTGAGGCTTATGAAGCTGATGACGGGCAATGTGAACTATACCATTAACGACCTCGCTGAGAGGTTGGATACCTCATATCGTTCGATATATCGCTATATCGAGTCGTTCAAGGAGGCGGGCTTCGTAGTGCAGAAGTTGGAGGGTGGTGTCTACAAGTTAAGCAAGGAGAGTCCACAGTTCAAGGATATATCGCAACTTGTGCATTTTACGGATGAGGAGGCGCATATCGTGAATCAACTTATTGAGGGTCTTGATGATACGAATATGCTTAAGCAGAACTTACGTAAGAAGTTATGTTCGGTGTATAATTGCACCTCTATGGCGTCGAGTGTTGTGCGCGGTGCTAACGCCTCGAATGTAAACCGTTTGGTTGAGGCTATCGAGAGTCGCTGTCAGGTGGTGTTGTGTGGTTATGCTTCGTCGCATACGGGCAACCGTCGCGATAGGGTGGTTGAGCCTTTTGGTTTTACCACGAACTATGTGCAGGTGTGGTGTTACGAGTCTGAGAGCGGTATGAATAAACTCTTCAAGACCTCGCGTATAGCCTCTGTTGAGGTGTTGGATATGGCGTGGGAGCATATGGATAAGCATAGCGAGGGCTATATCGACATCTTCCGTATGACGGGCTTTGAGCAGTATGATGTGAAACTGAAACTCGGTATGTTGGCGCACAACCTTCTTGTTGAGGAGTATCCGCTTGCGGAGCGCGATATCAAGGAACTCGATGCAAATACTTGGTTTCTCGACACAAAGGTCTGCAACTATCGTGGTATAGGACGCTTTGTTATGGGACTTATGGATGATATCGAGATTGTGGATAGTCCAGAGTTTTCGGCTTATCTCAAGAGATATATCGATGCAATATCAGTCAAATTATAGGGATGTTCTATAAATTAGTAAATTAAGTTTAACAATAGGAGGTTGTATTTTATCTTTCGGTTGCTTTTGTGCCTATTTCGACATCTTCCTTATCTTTACTCGGTTACAATGCTCGCATTGCGCCCTCATAAGAGATAA
>JAGCKG010000022.1 GCA_017647625.1 Alistipes sp.
GCGTTAGTCCGCGTTGTCGCTATTCTGCGCTTTGCTTTGCAATGCATTGTAGTTTAATGATGCTCGCGCTTCCCCATAATACCCACTCTACCCATACTCCCCAGCATCCCCATCTTCTGCGCAAAAAGTCGCAGACTTTTAACCATTACTAATTACTAATTACTCATTACTCACTACGAGTTACTCACTACTATTAAACTTCACTACTTCCCTTCTCCTTGCTAATAATCTCCGCAAGTGTGGCGCAACCATCCTCAAGTAGGTCGAGTACAAGTTCAAAGCCCTCGTGTCCCTCGTAGTATGGGTCGGGGATATATGACCAGTCGGGGTTGTGGCGCAAGAACTCCCTGAAGCGGTATATCTTCTGCTGTGCCGCGCGGTCGGGAGCAAGGCGGAAGAGTGCTTCATAGTTGTTGTCGTCCATAGCGATGACCATATCGAACTTCCCGAAGTCCTCCTCGCGCACCTGTCTTGCACGATGTGTCATCTCGATACCTCTTGCCGCCGCAGCACGTCGCATACGCGGGTCGGAGAGTTCGCCACTATGACCACCATACGTGCCAGCCGAGTCTATAAGTAGGATGTCAGAGATTCCCTCTCGCTCGGCAACACATCGAAACATCGCCTCGGCAGCAGGAGAACGGCATATATTTCCCAAACAAACAAATAGTATGCGTGTTATCTTTTTGGTTTCCATATTGTTGTGTGTGTTAAATGGTTGTTTTTTGTTAATTACTTGCCGTAGTTTGTAGAGCCTCTTTTAATCGCTTGGTATAGACCAAGCTGATAGCAAAGATATTATATTTTTCTCGACCTGCAAAATGGGTGTGTGTGGATGCTTGTTTTTATGGAAAATTTGTACTACCTTTGTCGCGTTGTATCTATACCTAAGGTATAGAGGCGACTTTTTCGGGTAGCGAAAGTGTAAAATTAAGATATGAAGATAGCATTAGCTCAACTCAATTTCACTGTTGGTGACATCAAGGCCAATAGCGAGAAGATTATCTCGGCAATAAACAGCGCAAAGGAGGCGGGAGCCGACCTTGTGGTCTTTGCCGAGTTTGCAATTTCTGGAACTCCAGCATATGGACTCCTAACCAAAACGACATTCCTAACCCTCTGCGAGGAGGCTGTGGAGAGCGTAGCCTCAAAGTGTAAGGGTATTGCTGCGATTGTAGGTACCCCTTATCTTACTGCCGAGGGTCCTATAAGTGCTGCTGCCTACATCGACGGTAAGGGTAATATCGAGTACATTGGTAAGCGTCACGTTACAGCACGTCGCGAGATGGGTTACATCGTAGGCTCATCGATAGGTAGCCACAACATAACTATTGGCGATGAGACCTTGAATGTAGTTGTGGGCGACGACCTCAGCTATATGGAGGATGTGGATGAGGCTGTAGATGTAGTTGTCTCGGTTAATGCACGTCGCTACGGCAAGGGTATCCTGTCACGTCGTTTCGATAAGGTTAGCCGTTTGGCATTTAGCGAGGGCAAGCCACTTGTAATCGTAAATCAGGTCGGTGGCTCTGGCAATATCGTTTACGATGGTACATCGGGCGTGTTGAACAGCGAGGGTCATCTCGTGTTGTTGCTCAAGAGTTTCAAGGAGGATATTCAGATTTTCGATACCAAGGCGGAGAATAAGCCTTTCGAGGTGCCATTCACATCGTATAGAGATCGTACACGAATGATTTACGAGGCTGCTTGCTTGGGTCTTCGTGATTACTTCCACAAGAATGGTTACTACAAGGCGTGTGTAGGTCTTTCGGGCGGTATCGACTCGTCGGTTGTTGCCTGCTTGGCGGTAGGTGCTTTGGGTAAGGAGAATGTGCGAGTGTTGTTGATGCCTTCGCCATTTACCCCTAACGATAGCGTTGAGGATGCCAAGAAACTTGCCGAGAATCTCGGCGTAGAGTATAGCGTGTTGCCTATCATCGAGGCATATAACGCTATGGTTGGCACTTTGCAACCAGTAATCGGTGGTACGGAGTTCGATGCTACAGAGGAGAATATCCAGACCCGCATTCGTACAACTATGCTTATGGCATTGCAGAATAAGACTGGTTATATGTTGCTCAACTCGTCAAACAAGAGTGAGAATGCCCTCGGTTGGTGTACGCTCTATGGCGATACAGCGGGTACATTCAGCCCTACGGGTGACTTGTACAAGGGTGAGATTTACGACTTGGCACGCTATATCAACTCGGCATTTGGTGATGTTATTCCAGATGCTATTATCGACAAGGAGCCATCATCGGAGTTGCGCCCTGATCAGAAGGATAGCGACTACTTGCCTCACTACGAGGTTATCGATGCCATCCTCTTCCGTATGATTGAGAAGAAACAGCATCGCGAGGAGATTATCAACGCGGGCTTCGACTCGGCTGTGGTGGAGAAGATTCACAAGATGGTTATGGAGAACGAGAAGAAGCGTTACCAGTTCCCACCAGTATTGCGCCTATCGCCTTGTGCCTTTGGTCACGAGTGGCTTATGCCATTGGTTAACCACTACTGCGACTAATATCGAGTACGAGTGATGAAGACCACATTACAACATAGGGGTGTTGTGCAGAGCGTTGCAGAGGGCAAGGTTACGGTGAGCGTGAAGCCCGAGAGTGCCTGCGCGGGATGTCACGCCAAGGGTATATGTGGCGAGAGTGGCTCGGAGCGTTTGATAAGTGTCAATACCCCATATGCCTCTGAGTATGGCGTTGGCGAGAGGGTTGTTGTGGCACTATTGCGCGAGTCTATGGCAATGTCGTCGGTCATTTGGGGTTATGTCATACCTCTTGTGGTGCTACTTGTGGCGTTGTTTGGTAGTGTGGCAATAGGTTTTTCGGATGGAGTTTCAGCGTTGGTATCTTTGGTGGCTGTTGCCATCTACTATGTTGGACTCTACATTGCACGAAGAGTATTTGAACGAAAGATAGAATTTACAATTTTTAAGGAGTAATGAACACTTTAGTATTGACAGTCCTAACGCTTGGTGTGTTGGGTATCTTACTTGCTGTCATCTTGTATTTTGTAGCACAGCGATTTAAGGTCGAGGAGGATCCTCGCATCGACGATGTGGAGAAGATGCTACCAGGTGCAAATTGTGGTGGTTGTGGCTTTGCGGGATGTCGCGCAATGTCAGAGGCGTTGGTTAATAGAGATAATATTGCGTCGCTCTTCTGTCCTGTGGCAGGTGGCGATACGATGAAGACTATCGCAAACTTATTGGGCAAGGTTGCGCCAGATAAGGAACCTATGGTTGCTACGATGCGCTGTGGTGGTACTTGCGACAAGCGTCCAAAGGTTAACCACTACGATGGTGCGTTGAACTGCGCTGTGGTAAATACCTTCTACGTTGGCGAATCAGCGTGTGCCTTTGGTTGCATTGGCTATGGCGACTGTGTTGATGCTTGTAAGTTTGGTGCTTTGAAACTTAATAAGGAGACAGGTCTTGTAGAGGTTGATGCGGATAAGTGTACTGCTTGTGGTGCTTGTGTTAAGGCGTGTCCAAAGGGCTTATTCGAGTTGCGCAAGAAGTGGCCAAAGAATAGAGCGATATATGTGGCTTGTCGTTCGAAGAACCGCGGTGCTGTGGTTATGAAGGCGTGTAAGGCTGGTTGTATCGGCTGTGGCAAGTGTGCTAAGGTGTGTGCCTTTGGTGCTATCACCATTGAGAGCGACCTTGCATATATCGACCACGAGAAGTGTAAGTTGTGCCGTAAGTGCGTGAACGAGTGTCCTACAGGCGCAATCAAGATTGAGAATATGGAACGACTACCAAAGGAACCAAAGGTTGCACCGGCGGTAAAGAGCGAAACTAAGGCGGAGGAAAATAAGTAGAGTATGAAGACATTCCCAATAGGTGGTATTCACCCCAACGATAATAAAGAGTGGAGTAAGGATTGTGCTATCGAGGTATTGGAGTTGCCTGCAGAGGTGCGTATACCTATGATACAGCATATCGGTGCGCCATCGACACCAATAGTAAGCAAGGGCGATAAGGTGCTTGCAGGACAGCTTATCGGTCAGGCTGTGGGCTTTGTGTCGGCAAATATCCACTCGCCAATATCTGGTACTGTGACAGCAATTGATGCTTTGCCTAATGGTCAGGGTCAGCGTCGTATGATGGTTGTTATCAAGCGCGAGGGCGACGACTGGGTTGAGGGCGTAGACCTCTCGCCAGAGTTAAAGCGCGAGTGTACACTTGAGCCTGCGGAGATCATCGAAAAGATTAAGAATGCGGGTATCGTAGGTCTTGGCGGTGCGCAGTTCCCTACACACGTTAAACTCACTATCCCAGAGGGTCAGAAGGCAGAGGTGTTGATTATCAACGGTGTAGAGTGTGAGCCATATCTTACATCCGACTACCGCAATATGATTGAGCGTGGCGAGATGTTGCTTACAGGCGTGGAGATTACAATGCGTGCGTTGGGTGTTGAGCGTGCTATTATCGGTGTTGAGAACAATAAACCAGATGCTATCGAGCATCTTCGCAATATCATACGTCGCGACAACTATCGCGGTATCGTGGTAGAGCCTCTAAAGTTACGCTATCCACAGGGTGGTGAGAAGCAACTTATTGCGGCCGTTACGGGTCGTCAGGTAGCACCTCCACCAGCACTTCCAATCTCTGAGGGTGCTGTGGTATGTAATGTCTCTTCGGCAATCGCTATCTACGAGGCTGTGCAGAAGAACAAACCATTGGTGGAGCGCGTGGTGACAGTTACGGGTAAGTCGCTAAAGTCTACTCACAACTACCTTGCTCGCTTCGGCACATCGTTAAATACCCTTTTGGACCTTGCAGGAGGTTTGCCAGAGGGCGATGTCAAGATTTTGAATGGTGGTCCTATGATGGGTCGTGCGATTGTAGATGTCACAGCACCGCTTATCAAGGGTTGCTCGGGTATCACTATTATCAGTGGCGATGAGGCTGCACGCGGTAAGGAGATGGCCTGCATCAAGTGTGCAAAGTGCGTGTCGGTATGTCCTATGGGTCTTGAGCCATACTTGCTTTCAAAGTTGGCGCGATTGCAGAAGTGGGATATGGCAGAGGAGCATAACACTGTAGATTGTATTGAGTGTGGTTGTTGCTCATATACCTGTCCATCCAACCTTCCACTGTTGGACTATATTCGCATCGGCAAGCAGACTGTTATGACCAACATACGCGCGCGTGCTCTCGCGGATAAGAAGTAGTATAAGTGCTATTAACGAGAATTAGATAAAAAAGAAAATATATGGCAACCAGAATTTTTGCTGCACCCTCACCACACATTCACGGAGGAGAGAGTACTCGCCGTATTATGGGAGATGTGGTATTGGCATTGCTCCCAGCATTGGCAGTGTCGACCTATATCCTCGGCTTGCGTGTCCTCTTTATCACTGCTGTTGCAGTGCTTAGTTGTGTGGTTTTCGAGTATCTTATTAACCGCCTTTTCCTAAAGCGCAAATCTACCATTGGCGATCTCTCGGCAGTGGTTACAGGTGTGCTTCTTGCCTTCAACCTACCAGTGGGTATTCCTTGGTGGATTGTTGTCATCGGTGCCTTGGTGGCGATAGGTATCGGTAAGATGACCTTCGGTGGTTTGGGCTGTAACCCATTCAACCCTGCGCTTACAGGACGTATCTTCCTACTCATTGCCTACCCAGTGCAGATGACCGACTGGACTACAGGTGTACCTGATGCACTATCAGGCTCAACACTCCTTGCGGATGTTAAGTACAACACCTCGTTGCTTTCGGAGGTAGACTTCTTGCAGATGCTTGGTGGACATATGAATGGCTCTATGGGTGAGATTGGTGCTTTGGCACTTATCCTTGGTGGTATCTACCTATTGTGGCGTAAGGTTATTAGTTGGCATATCCCAGTTGCGGTACTTGGCACTATGGCTATCTTTGCTGCCTGCGTAGGTCTTGGCAAGGGGGGCGAGTTGGTATACCAGTTACCACTATTCCATATCTTGGCGGGTGGTGCTTTGCTTGGTGCTATCTATATGGCTACCGACTACTCGACCTCGCCTATGACACATAAGGGTATGATCATCTATGGCGTTGGCATCGGTCTGCTTACTATGATTATCCGTTTGTGGGGCGCATATCCCGAGGGTATGTCATTCGCGATATTTATTATGAATGCTGCGACACCTCTTATCAACAAGTATTGTCGCCCTAAACGCTTCGGCACAAAATAATCAGAGAGTATGAAGAGTTCACTAAAAAATATGGTCATCGCGCTGTTCGTGATAACAGCGGTATCGGCACTCCTCGTAGCCTTGGTTAACGATGTCACCAAGGGCGCAATCGAACTTAGCCAACAGCAGACTAAAGATGCGGCAAAGTATAAGGTTCTCGGTGTAACATCCGAGGAGGCTGTAGTTTTAAGCGACACAACACGCCTTATTGGCGACTTCGCCATTACGGTAAGCACCGTAGCAAACCGTGCGGATAACACTATTGTTGGTTATGCTGTTGAGGCTCCAAGCATCACAAAGAGTGGTTATGCTGACCGCATCACCCTTATGGTAGGTTTCAAGGAGCAGGATGGTGAGGCAGTGGTAAACCTTGTTGAGGTGCTATCGCAGAAGGAGACTCCGGGTCTTGGTGCTAATATGACAAAGTCGGGCAATAGCCTTGAGCGTAGCGTTGTGGGTAAGAGTGCTTCACAACTCAAGTTCAGCGTGTCGAAGGAGGGTGGTTCGTTCGATGCTCTTACTGGCTCGACAATATCGTCACGCGCCTATGCAAATGCTGTAGAGACAGCCTATGCAGGCTATCTATGGGCAATTGGTGGCTTGGACACCAGCGATGAGGCGTTGGAGGCAGCTCCTACAGGTGCGTCAATGCCTTATGAGAATGTAACAAGTGAGCCAGAGGCTCAGAAAGGAGAGCAGGATAATGAGTAAACTTCAGATTATAACAAAGGGTATTCTCAAGGATAACCCTACCTTTGTGCTTATCTTGGGTATGTGTCCTACGTTGGGCGTTACCTCATCTGCGATAAACGGTATGGGTATGGGTGTGGCTACTATGGCTGTGCTTATTATGTCGAACATCGTTATTTCGCTTATCAAGAGTCTTATTCCTGATAAGGTGCGTATCCCAGCCTTTATCGTTGTCATCGCATCCTTCGTAACTATCATCGAGATGCTTATGCAGGCATATCTGCCATCGTTGTACTCGGCTCTTGGTGTCTTTATTCCACTTATCGTGGTTAACTGTATCATCTTGGGTCGTGCCGAGGCCTTCGCCTCAAAGAATGGCGTTGTAGACTCTGCTCTTGATGGTATCGGCATCGGTCTTGGCTTTACGCTCTCGCTTACGGTTATTGGTGCTGTGCGCGAGATCCTTGGTGCAGGCTCAATCTTCGGCTTCACCTTTGCTGATGGCGTTATGCCATTGTTGTTCATCCTCGCACCTGGTGGTTTCTTGGTGCTTGGCTATTTGATGGTATTGTTTAACAAAGTTGCAAAACGATAGTTTTTAGTTATTATGAATATACTTATAGCAGAGAATATTTCGAGCGAGGTTCTTAATGGCTTCGCTACTGGTAGCGTCAGCGTGCAGGCTATCACGCTCTTTGCCATCGTTATTGGTGCTATCTTTGTAAACAATGTGGTGCTATCGCAGTTCCTCGGTATCTGCCCATTCCTTGGCGTCTCTTCTAAGGTTGAGACCTCTTTCGGTATGGGTATGGCAGTAACCTTCGTTATGGCACTCTCTTCTGTTGTAACGTGGTGCTTGCAGAACTACGTTCTCATACCTTTCGGTATCGAGTATATGCAGACTATCACCTTTATCCTTGTTATCGCAGCCCTTGTGCAGATGGTGGAGATTGTACTAAAGAAGACCTCTCCAGCCCTCTATCAGGCTCTTGGTATCTTCCTACCTCTTATCACCACTAACTGTGCTGTATTGGGTGTCGCTATTATCTCCGTGCAGAAGGACTTTGACCTTCTCACAGGCGTTATCTACTCTGTAGCGACAGCTCTTGGTTTCGCTCTCGCCCTTATCCTCTTTGCAGGTATCCGCGAGCGTCTTGAGGTTGAGGATACACCTACTGCAATGCGTGGTGTGCCTATCGCACTTATCACCGCGGGACTTCTTGCGATGGCGTTTATGGGGTTTGCGAATGTTGTTCCTCTCCCTTAATTTCTCGTGATAAGGGGTCATCTGCGACCTCTCAATCCAAAGAGCGAATGGGAAATACGCTTAGTATATCCCATCCGCTCTTTCTCTTTATCGAGGCCACATCTAACCCCTTCTGACAAGAAATTGGGTAGTGCCACCCTGTAGGTTTGTGTCTGTTTCGCTTGTTCCAAGCGACAGCTACGCTGTGGGGAAACTGGGTATTCTGGGGATAGTGGGGATGAGGTCGTGCGTTAGTCCGCGTTGTCGCTATTCTGCGCTTTGCTTTGCATTGCATTGTAGTTTAATGATGCTCGCGCTTCCCCATAATACCCACTCTACCCATACTCCCCAGCATCCCCATCTTCTGCGCAAA
>JAGCKG010000023.1 GCA_017647625.1 Alistipes sp.
AGATTCATTATCTCTTATGAGGGCGCAATGCGAGCATTGTAACCGAGTAAAGATAAGGAAGATGTCGAAATAGGCACAAAAGCAACCGAAATAGAATTTCCCAAACAACGAAAACTTTTATACTAATTTATAGAACATCCATTAATTTACTAATTTATAGAACATCCCTAAAATAAAAGTTTATGACAATAATAGTAAATTCTCTTGGCTGATATAGCCACATTTATTGTCTTTCATAACTCGTACAAAACCATTGCGATATTCGCACGCATAATAATATTGTAATGGGACTACTTCAATACCCTGTTTGTCGATAAAGCCCCACTTGAGACCTATTTTAACAGTTGTATAGCTATCACAAAATGAGTGATACAAAATGAGAGAAACAAGCGTGCTTGTTTCTCTCATTTTTTGGTTGCATATCCTGGTTAGAAGTAACTACCCTGAATATACTTTTCGTAGCGTTCCCAATTGGCATTGCTGGTATACCTCGATACGCTACCCATTGGGACATATATCACCATATCTGATGGCGTATTGCCAAAGAGGTCTGCGCTACCCGTACCATTCGAGATGGTTGGAGGGGTTGCGGGCATAAGGTATACCTCCGAGAGGCGGGTGCAGTTATAGAAAGCACCGTAGCCTATCTTGGCAACAGAGGATGGGATGGTTATCTTCTGCAATCTATCGCACTCGGCAAAGGCGCGGTCTGCAATAGCCGTAACATCCTCTGGGATACTATACTCCTGCAAATCTTTTGGTGCGAAGGCGTAGAGGGTCTTGTTCAACACAATGCATCGTCCATCCTCCGAGGCGCACTCGCCACTGAAACGTTCAAGGTTGTAGCAACCCACAAAGCCTGCAAAGTCATCACCAACAACAAAACTTGGAGGAAGCGTCACCTCACGCAAGTTTACGCAGTCTGCACACACCTCGCGACCAAGTTCCTCAAGTCGCTCTGGAAGTACCAACGACTCCAAATTCTGGCAATCGAAGAAGGCTCTATCCCCTATTTTCGCAACGCTATTAGGTATAGTCACGCTCTTAACCAACGAGCCAGAGAAGGCACTCTCGCCTATAGCCTTAACGCCATATGGGATATCAAACTTCTCGCCACGGTAGTTGCGTACAAGGGCAATCAACTCGCTATCGCAGACCAAGGCACAGCCATCCGAAGTGGCATACTTGCTTATAAAGCGTGCTAAATTCTTGCAATTCCTAAATGGGTTACCCTCGAGCGTTGTAACGGTGCTTGGGATGGTTATAGAGGTGATATCTACAGAACCCAAGAAACCGATACGGCGTAGCGATGATGCGAAGCGCACAACACCCCCACTATACTCATCGTATGTATTCGAGATTATAGCAGCGTCGAAGGCATCGTCGCTGAACTCTACCAAGTTACCGCTACGCGATATGTAGTGCAACTCGCGGGTGCTGATATCTGGGTAGTACTCGCCCAACTCCTCATTGCAACATCCCACTACAAAGAGCGTGGTTATAAGTGCAAATAATACTCTTTTCATCTTCTAACTATCGTGTAAAACTAATTGATTTAGACCTTTCTACTGGCATCTTATCGGCCTTGGCATCGTTGGTTACAACAAGGCTCTCCACGCCAAGCGCATTATTCGACTGCGATAGAGAACGTGTAGCAGAGGTAGTGATATTACCCAAGTAGTAGTCCACAAACTCCTGTGCATCGCCTGCACCCTCGCGAGTACAGATAAAGCGATGACGGTACACTGGACTTGGGTTACCCTCGTGGTCAAACGCCACTGCGGCAATCATCATCTCCACATCCCATACACCTCGGAAATATGCTGGCGACCACGTTGCACCCACGCTATATAGGTTGTCGATAAGCAAGTCATCGCTATAGATTGCTGGATCCTCAAGACCATCCATATATGTGAATATGGTGTATAGGTAACCGCTAAAATCACCCTCGATATTTACCGTAATAGGCAATATCACACAACCCTGATAGTTACTCAAGTATGTAGGTTCAAGAGCCGATACCTCATCGCCATCGTAGTAGGCATCAAAGCCCGCAGTGATGGTTATATCTGCGATGATAGCCTCGTTAGTGGTAAACTCGCCACCCTCGCGCATAGAGCCTGTATAGGCAAATATTTCGGGGTGCATAGGGATGATAACAATCTTATAATCGGTATTAGGCATCAACTGCGACAGACGGCTACTAACCTTGCCCTGAGCAAGTTCGTAGTAACTAAACTCCCAATAGTCGCCATAGTAGTATGAGTTATACGAGTTCTCGATATATGCCTTAACCTCCTCCTCGGTAGCATCTGCCTCGAAGACATTCCAGTAGTACCAAACGCTATAGTCCGATGGCGTGATTGTCACATATGCCTCGCGGTCGTCAATATCCGAAACTACGATATCATACTGGCACGCATCGACGCTTCCAGCCTGCAAAGTAGTGATATCCTCGCGTGTAATCTTCGTAGTAAGCACACCCGCCTCGTAGCCAAAGAGCAGTACCGCATACTCCGTACCTGCCTCCATACCGCTAAACTCGCCCTCGATATCTCCGTTGAAGATATAGTTGTAGAGGAACGATGTGCCATACTCCTCAAGGATATAGTCGAATATCTTGGCATCATCGCGCATCTTGGCAATCTCTGCCGAAGGGATAGCGAAAATGGCATAAGGATCGTTGTTTGTAGTCTTGATATTGACATAGAACGTCGACTGCGTCACATCAGAGATTGTCATCTCCAACACATTTTTCGACGGTGGAATTGTGCCTACGCTAAACCACTCGTACGATACCGCGCTAACTCTCTCACACTTCTCGTTCCACTTAAACGCGAATGCCACATACTCGGTGTTTGCCATAGCCTCAAACTGGTAGTTTGTAGCCACATAGTCGGTGTTGTACTCGAATACTTCGGCAAGGGTATAATCCCACGCAAGGTAGTCATCGACAACCTTTGCGATAACAGCATCTGCAGCCTTCTCGATATCACCGCCATAGAGTTCAAAGTCCTCGCGTGTGATAAGGTTGTTGAAGTAGGCAACACCCTCGTGCGATGGTGTAATCGTAATATCGGCAATGGCACGATTAACATTGATATCGAAATCGTAGGTTACATCGTTACCCTGATATGGTGCTGTTGTGGTAAACGCCTCCGAGTAGATAGTAGTCGTTACCTCACCCGCTGTATTCATACCATAGATATATACCACATACTCGGTCTCTGTATCAAGACCCGAGATACGGATATTGGCGTGTGAGCCTCTGCTCAACATCTTCGATAGATACTCCTCAAGCGATATACCCTCCTCTTCGGCACAGCTGACGTAGTATTTTAAGTCCTCGCCAATAATCCCATCTTGGCTATAGGCCTCAAACCACTCCTTACCTACCACCTGACCTATCCAAGTGGTATCCTCGCTATGTGCATCTACCGAGAATACTACGGCTGTAGCCTCTACGCTGTTAACCTTGATTGAGAGAGGCTCACACCAAACCTCCTGCACAAGGTTTAGTTCTACGCTCTCCTTGCCATAACTACACTTTAGCACAGCACTACGCTTTACGCCAGTGTCGTTCTTTGCTACGGTCAAATCTACAAACGATGGATACACTCCGATGTTTGACACCCACTCTGCATCGCACTTAACATCGAGTTTTACACCCTCCACAGGCGATACTATGGTGTAGGTGAAACGCATTTGCTCGCCCTCTGACTTTGCTACAAGTTCCTCGACATATAGTTTGATGTTGCTCTGCTTAACCTCCTCGCCACCACGCTCGCAGGCACTAAAACCAAGAAGCGCGATAAGCAACGTATACAGACTCACTAAAATACCTCGTTTCATAAATTATCTCTTTTTTACTACGTTAAAAATTAAAAACCACTATGAGAGAAGTCCCCCACAAAGATATATCCCTTATAGGTCAACTTATGCTTTGCACCACCTACTATTAGTTCGGCTGTGATACCATTTTCATCTATTGTAACTGTACCGGCAGTGATTGACGCCTCAGCATCAAAGCCATTACCATACTGATTTACTGCCACATATGACGAATCAGACATCGCAATGGTATTAGGTGTTCTCGAGTTACTTGCATCAACCGTATAAGTACCATATGGCACCTCAAGACCATACGACAAATCGATTATCTCGCTATACAAGTCCAAACGATAGTACTTGGCATTAGGCAATAGATTATAGTCGTTATCGATATCGCTAATGTATAGGTAGAAGTTGTCCGACACGCCCTTGCTATAGTTGTCGCTATAGTAGTATGCCCACGAGTACAACGCCTCCAACTCCACATCCTCCATTGGCTCTGGACGCTTGTCAAGCACAAGAGCCTGACCCTCGAATGTCACAATATGCTTAACATCCGCGATGGTGGCTGTGAGTGTTATATCGGTTGCTGTAACCACAAGTGTCGCCTCGCTGAAGAGGTTAGATGCCTCAATGGCGGTATCCGATGTCTTGAGATATACCGACTCCTTGTATGATATCGTTCCCAAAGCACCAGTATCGTTCAAGTCCAAGGTGTATGTACCCTCTGGAAGTTGCACATAACCAGTATTCTCGCCATCGTATGGCTCGGCATAGATATCGAGAGAGTAGTAGGTAGAGTTTACCTTTATCTCGTTGCCATTCAAGCCATTATCCGACAACATTATATTATAAAGACCAGCACCCGTAGTCTCTATGCTACCGTGATATACGCCAAAGCAGTCCATCGCAGTGAATAGCACAGCATCCTCCTCCGATGGGTTATCGCCCGGTTGCTCGGGGTTGTCTGTTGGCTCATCACCTGGTTTCTCTGTTGGTTGGTCGTTAGGCTTCTGTGACATATTATCATCCAAGTCTATACACGCTGAAAACACCAAAGGCAAAACAAGCATCAAGCTTGCTAATCTATTAAGTTTCATAACTTTAAAATATATTTATATTTACACTATTTACTCTTTTTAGCAATTACCGAGTCGATATACGCCTTAATCTTTGGCGCAGGGTCCTCCCAAGTATCGGGTTTGATAACCTTGCCATCCTTTGGGTTGTAGTGAGGCTTGCCATCGGGCCATAGTTTTGCCATATTTGCCTGCTGTACAATCTCGAATAGTTCGTCTGCCTCCAAGCCCATCTCCACCATTGTGCCGAGAGCGAAGTACATCAAATCAATCATAGCATCTGCCTGCTCGTAGATATTGTCTGCAATGAGGAACTCTGCCACCTCCTCATTCATCCACTTTGCACGCGACAAGGCACGCTTCTTATCTATCATCTTTGGCTCCTGGGCCACTGGATGTCCGAATTTCTCGTGAAATTCACGCACATCATTCCACTCTTTTTTCATATCGTTATCAATTTATTATCTAACATTTAATAGACAAAGGTATGTAAATTTTTCTTTTTTTTTGTACTTTTGCCCAAAATATTATTTAAACACACCCGCAGAGTATGGCAGTCAAGATAAAAGCGAAGTTTAAGTGCAGCTCGGAGAAGATATCGCAAGTACCAAAGGACAACCTCAAGGACATAGCCTTTATCGGGCGTAGTAACGTAGGTAAGTCGTCGTTGGTAAATATGATTACTGGCATCAGCTCTCTTGCCAAGGTGTCGGGTACACCGGGTAAGACCAAACTTATCAACCACTTTCTTATCAACGATAGTTGGTATTTGGTCGACCTTCCTGGTTATGGCTACGCTCGCGTGTCGAAGTCTACACGCGGTGAGTTCTCGAAACTTATCACCGACTATGTGCTTAAGTGCGAGAAGATGCACTACCTCTTTGTGTTGGTCGATTCGCGCCTTGAGCCACAGAAGATAGACCTACGCTTTATCGAACTTCTCGGCGAGAATGGCATACCCTTTGGTATCATCTTCACCAAGGCAGACAAACTCTCTCAGGCACAACTAAATCGCAATGTGAAGAGTTATAAGCAGACTCTCTCGGAGCAGTGGGAGGAGCTTCCACCAATGTTTATCTCTTCGAGCGAGAAGGGTACGGGCAGAGAGGAGATTATTGGCTTTATAGAGGAGTGCTTGGCAAATAATTCTGAAAATTAGCAACGAAAAAGTTGCTTATTCAGCTTATTTGATTTAACTTTGTCAAAAGTTACAAAACCTTACTTAAATTATATTATGGCGATCCACAAAATCAAGTTCTTCGCAGGTCGTGGTTCTCGTTACCTCGCTGAGAAGATTGCTGCCGAGTATGGCATTAAGCTCGGCGACTCGGATGTCCTACAATTTAGTGACGGCGAGTTCCAGCCTTGCTTCCACGAGTCTATTCGTGGTTGTACTGTGTTTATCATTCAGTCGACCTTCCCACCATCAGACAACCTAATGGAGCTTTTGATGATGGCAGATGCTGCACGTCGTGCTTCAGCGCATCAGGTTATCGCTGTTATCCCATACTTCGGTTGGGCGCGTCAGGATCGTAAGGATCGTCCTCGTGTACCTATCACCGCACGCCTTGTTGCCAATATGCTTATCGCAGCAGGTGTTCAGCGCGTGATGACTATGGACCTACACGCAGACCAGATTCAGGGTTTCTTCGATCTTCCTATGGATGCCCTCTACGCATCTGGTATCTTCGTGCCATATATCCAGAAGTTGCAGATTCCAGATTTGTCTATCGCGTCACCAGATATGGGTGGTGCTAAGCGTGCTTCATCATACGCAAAGCACTTCCAGGCACCTATCATCATCTCTCACAAGGAGCGTGCAAAGGCTAACGTCGTTGGCTCAATGACCGCTATTGGTGAGGTTGAGGGTCGTAACGTCATCATCGTTGACGATATGATTGACACCGCAGGTACTATCTGTATGGCTGCTAATATGCTTATGGATAAGGGTGCAAAGAGTGTTCGTGCTGCTGTTACCCACCCAGTGCTTTCAGGCAAGGCATACGACCGCATCAACGAGAGTGCTATTCAGGAGGTTATCACCACCGATACTATTCCATTGAAGGAGGGCGAGGACCTATCGAAGTTCACTGTATTGAGCGTTGCTCCAATCTTCGCGGATGTTATCGAGCGCGTACACAACTACAAGTCAATCTCATCAATCTTCTACCGCTAATCTGCACCGAAGATAGAGATAAGATAAGGGGCTGGCAAAGTAAACTTTGCCAGCCCTAATCATTTAGTAGCGTGAATCTGCCGCCGAAGCAGTTGAACACTTATCACAAAATAATTAAAAGTTGTAACCCTCGATTGCGTCTTTATACTCTTTCCAACCATTGGATTTCTTGTATTGCTCAACACTCTGCATAGGAACATATATCTTTCTGCTCGAAGCAATATTAGATAAGGCTTGAGCACCTAAACTTGGCGGTATCGTCGGCTTACAATATACACTTGCAAGGCTGCTGCAATAATAGAATGCACCCTCTCCAATCGTAGTTACGCTATCAGGAATAGTGACACTTGTAAGGCTACTGCAATCATAGAATGCCATATCTCCAATCGTAGTTACGCTATTACCAATGGTTACACTTGTTAGGTTACTGCAATTATCGAATGCTGACACTCCAATCGCAGTTACGCTATCAGGAATAGTATATTCAACAAGTCCTCCAGGAGCGAATGAATTTAGAACTCCATCAATAATCAAACATCTACCATCCTCGGATGCAAACTTTCCCTTAAACTCTTGTAGGCTAATACAATTATGGAATGGATAATCTCCAATCTTCGTTACGCTATCTGGAATAGTTATACTCGTTAGACTTGTGCAAGCAGCGAATGTCGCCTCTCCAATCGCAGTTACGCTATCAGGAATAGTTAGACTGTTAAGGCTTCTGCAATAGTAGAAAGCCGCCACACCAATCTCTGTTACGCTTTCTGGAATAGTATATTCAACGAGTCCTCCAGGAGCAAATGAATTTAGAACTCCATCAATAATTAAACATCTACCATCCTCTGATGCGAACTTACCCTTAAGCTCCTGTAAACTACTACAACCGCTGAATGCAGACGTTCCAATCGTAGTTACGCTATCAGGAATAGTTACACTTGTAAGGCTCTCGCACTTACGGAATGCATAATCTCCAATCGTAGTTACGCTATCAGGAATAGTTACACTTGTAAGGCTGCTGCAATCACGGAATGCCCAATCTCCAATCGAAATTACGCTATCACCAATAGTTACACTTGTAAGGCTGCTGCAACTATAAAATGCCCAATCTTCAATCGTAGTTACGCTATCAGGAATAGTTACACTTGTAAGGCTACTGCAACTATTGAATGCACCCTCTCCAATCGTAGTGACATCGTTCATAAAAGTAATAACACCTTTGCCAGTATCAGGATCCCAAGTATGCGATATAACATTCGATCCAAACCTATGGTAAGCATTCAAGATTTCCATCTTCTTATCTGGCATCACATACTCAATCACATTTTTCTTAGTATTATCACTACCCTTCTGAAGCGAAATATTTAGATTTTCGGTTTTGTTCTCGGCAATAGTAACGCGTTGTGTAGATTTGCGATACCCACTCATCTGCACCGAGATTTCGTGAGTGCCTACAAGGAGATCATAGATCAGCGGTGTCTCGCCAACGAGTTTGCCATCAACATAAATATCTGCCATTAAAGGTGTGCTGGTAACGTTGATAGTACCTAAAATTGGTGCTGGAAAGTCGAGCTTATAGGTTTGAGTAGATGGTGTGGCAGAGATGCTCTGCGAAATAGTTGTGGTGCGGTGGCCATCCTTGCGTGCCTCGATAATATATGTTCCCGATGCGACCTTGCCTGTCCAAGGCGATGCACCCTTACGCTCATTGTTTATATAGATATCGCATCCCGAACCCGCATCGAATGTTACGGTGGCAAAGTCGGCAACGAGAGTGGGTGCATACTTTAACTCCTCGTTATCACAGATAGTGATACTATCCTCCAAAGTGTGATACATAGACTTAACAACCCTGATACTATGCGTACCACTCAATAGTTTGCTCCTTGTGATAGGCGTAGTACCGATATGCTTGTTATCAACATAAATTTTAGCATTGGCAAGAGTGCCACTACCTCCAACGCTTAGCCAACCATACGCAGGCTTAAGTTCGACACGCTCCACGACCTTTGCGCCACTAACAAGAAATGTACCCTTGGCGCTATGGTACTCATCGGCAAGCACCTCATAGGTATATGTGCCGTTCTGGAGCGAAAGCATAACAACGCCATTAGCATCAGGAGTGTAGTCCTTGTTGTCGATAAGCACTACGGCATCGACAGGAACAACGTTAAAAACAACATATTGCGCTCGGGATGTCGCGGTGTTAACCTCGATACGGAAGTAGATATTCTCCGAACTAACCTCAATCTGCTGCTCCACAGCCGCAGCACCGTGCTTTATCCTTACGCTATGCGCACCAGGCATTATATCATTAATAGTCAGTCCATAGTCATCATTAGTTACTCCCTTATAAATGCCATCTACATAGACCTCCGCACCCTTAACATTGCTATTGATGACTATCGGGTATGAGATATTCAACTCCGCCGATAGACGGTACTCCTTGTCGCCCTCAAGGTTGAGCGACACCTCGTTCGAGTCGCCATACTTGTCGTGGTGGAGATAGAAACGTGTTGGCTGCTTGGCTGTTAACTCGATAATAAGACCATTGCCCTCTGCGGCTACTATCTGCTTCATAACCACCACGCTACCACCGATAGGCTGCACCACAATGCCATCTATCTCCTCGCGTGTCATACGGTTGACGTGCATCTTGATACGCGCACAG
>JAGCKG010000024.1 GCA_017647625.1 Alistipes sp.
CGGAGGATATCGAGAACTTCTCGTTCAACACCTCTGTTGCAGCATTTATGATATGCCTTAACGAGCTTGGCGACTGCTCTAAGCGCGAGATTTTGGAGCCACTCACAGCACTTATCGCACCATTCGCACCACATATCGCCGAGGAGCTATGGCACGCCATGGGTCACACAACAACAGTATGTGATGCACGCTTCCCAGAGTTCAATGCTGAGTACCTCGTTGAGAACTCATTTGAGTATCCTGTGATGATTAACGGCAAGCTACGCTTCAAGCAGGAGTATGCTCTCAACCTTGAGCAGAACGCTATCGCCGAGCATATCGTCACTACCGAGAGCGCGCAGAAGTGGCTTGAGGGCAAAGCACCAAAGAAGATTATCGTTGTCAAGGGCAAGATTATCAATATTGTGATGTAATAGCTAACATCCAAAAGGCTACTCCAAAGAGTAGCCTTTTGTTGTAATTAGTAATTAGTAGAGAGAAATTAGTAAAAAGCACCGCTTTTTATAAACTGAAAAGTGAAAACTGAAAACTGAAAGGTATGGTGTCTGCGACGCATATTTATAAATCTTATGCGAAGCATACCATACTTTTCAGTTTTCACATTTCAGTTTTCAGCTAATATTATCACAACCTCGATTAGCACCACGACCAAATTTCTTGTCAGAAGTCGTGAGATGTGGTGCATCACAAGAAATCATATTTTTGATTTTAGAGGAGCAGATTTGTTCTATCGTAATAAAAAATATCGTGGGATAGTACTTGAAGTACAGCCCACGATATTTTGTTTAGGATAGGACGAAGATGCCCTATAAAATCAAAAATTACTTGTTGTATGCCTTCATTACAGAGATCAAATCCAACACCTTGTTAGAGTAACCCCACTCGTTATCGTACCAAGAAACGACCTTCATAAAGGTGTCGTTGATAGCGATACCTGCAGTAGCATCGAAGATAGATGTACGTGGGTCACCAAGGAAGTCTGAAGATACAACAGCCTCGTCAGTGTAGCCAAGGATACCCTTGAACTCGCCCTCTGAAGCACGCTTCATAGCAGCACATACCTCCTCGTAAGTAGCTGGCTTCTCAAGGTTTACAGTAAGGTCAACAACTGAAACATCCAAAGTAGGAACACGCATTGACATACCTGTAAGCTTGCCCTTAAGAGCAGGGATAACCTTACCTACAGCCTTTGCAGCACCTGTAGATGATGGGATGATGTTACCGCAAGCAGCGCGGCCACCACGCCAGTCCTTCAATGATGGACCGTCTACAGTCTTCTGTGTAGCAGTTACAGAGTGAACAGTAGTCATAAGACCGTTAACAAGACCGAAGTTGTCGTTCAAAACCTTAGCGATAGGAGCCAAGCAGTTTGTAGTACAAGAAGCGTTAGAAACGATCTTCTGACCAGCGTACTCAGATGTGTTTACACCGCAAACGAACATTGGGGTATCATCCTTTGATGGAGCTGACATAACTACATACTTAGCACCTGCCTCGATGTGAGCCTGAGCCTTGTCTGCTGAAAGGAACAAACCTGTAGACTCAACTACATACTCTGCATCTACCTCGTTCCACTTCAACTGTGCTGGATCCTTCTCTGCAGTTACGCGGATCTCTACACCGTTAACGATAAGAACGTTCTTCTCCTCGCTATAGTCAACAGTACCCTCGAACTTACCGTGCATAGTGTCGTACTTAAGCATATATGCCAAGTAGTCAACTGGGCAAAGGTCGTTGATACCTACAACCTGGAACTTCTCAGGCTGAGCGCAAGCAGCACGGAATACCATACGGCCGATACGACCGAAGCCGTTAATACCAATTTTAATCTGTGTCATAGACTTTTATTTATTAAGTTGATAATATATTATTTACCTATATTTTCGAACCGCAAATTTATCATTTTTTACTCGATAAAGCAAGAAAAAACTAAATATTTTTAATAACTCGCTACTTACTTGACCATTTTTGCCCGCTTCGCCATAGCCGAGGCAAAGACAAAATCGTTGAGTTCGACATTGTCTGACTGTAGGATATCGTCGGTGCTACCCTCCCACCACTTCTTACCCTCGTGTATATAGACAATCTTCTCGCCAAGTTCCATCACCGAGTTCATATCGTGGGTATTGATGATGGTGGTGATGTTATACTCCTTGGTAATATCTCTAATTAACTCATCTATAACCACCGAGGTCTGTGGGTCGAGACCCGAGTTAGGCTCATCGCAGAAGAGGTAGCGCGGGTTAAGCACTATGGCGCGGGCAATAGCCACACGCTTGACCATACCGCCACTTAACTCCGAGGGGTATAACTTATCTGCGCCAAAGAGCCTTACGCGCTCCATACAGAAGTCTACCCTATCGCGTTTCTCGCCTGCCGACATATCGGTAAAGAGGTCCAAGGGTAGAGATATGTTCTCCCTTACGGTAGAGGAGTCGAGGAGCGCGCCACCCTGAAATATCATACCGATACTTCTACGCATCTGCTTGCGCTCCTGAAAGTTGAGATCCTCGTAGCACATATCGTCGAAAAAGATACGTCCGCTGTCGACCTCGTGCAGACCCACAAGAGCCTTGAGCAACACCGTCTTACCCGATCCGCTACGACCAATGATAAGGTTGGTCTTGCCCGCATCGAACTCCACGCATATATCGTCGAGGACGGTGCGACCATCGAAGGACTTATATAGATGTTCCGCTCGTATCATACACGCATTATCTGTGTTAGGATAAGGTCAAATATCATTATCGCCACCGAACTTGACACCACAGCGTGCGTAGAGGCACGTCCCACCTCCAAGGAGTTACCCTTGGCATAATATCCCCAATATGCCGAAATTGTGGTTATAAGGAAGGCAAAGACCGCACCTTTCACCAAGGCATAGGTTATCGAATATGGTTCAAAGAAGTAGAACAGACCCTCGACATAGTCACCAGGCAGGATAATGCCCGTAAGCACCGCTATGGCATAACCGCCAAGGATGCCCACAACGATAGAGAATAGTGTCAACAACGGGAAGAACACCACCGTAGCAATGACCTTTGGCAGAATAAGATAGGATGCCGAGTTGACACCCATAATCTCAAGAGCATCAATCTGTTCGGTAATGCGCATCGTACCTATCTCGGATGCGATGTTCGAGCCTACCTTACCAGCAAGGATGAGTGCAACGACGGTAGATGAGAACTCCAAGACCATAACCTCGCGCGTAGAGTAGCCAATCATAAACTGCGGAATGAATGCTGACTCCAGGGTTATAGCCATCTGCAATGCCATTACAGCACCTATAAATAGTGAGATTATGGCAGTCAGGGCGATAGAGTTGAAACCCAACGCCTCCATCTCGAAGAGTACACGACGACGGTAGACGCTAAAACGCTCGGGGTGGGTAAAGACCCTCTGCATTAGCATCACATAACGTCCTATATCCTCGAAAAGTTTTATCATTGCATTAGCAGTATTATGCTACTCCACCTCCTCGAAATCTACATAGTCGGCAGTGTCCACACCACTAACGCTCTTTGAAGATGTGGTTGTGTTCTGCTTTGGCTGTTGCGCCTTGCGGGCATCTGCCTGCGCCTGCATCTGACGTACCAACTCCTCAAGGGTCATACCGTTGGCACCGCCCATATTCGAGAAGCCACCCATAGTTGAGAAACCTCCCATACCGCTAAAGCCACCACCCGTCTGGCGCATCTGCTCCTCCATATTCTTCTGCATCCTCTTAAAGCGCAGGATGGCAAAGGCAAGACCGAGCAACGCCACACCTACGATGATAAGCAAGAGCCAGCCCACCCAGCGGAATATGAATGGTGCAAATACCGCAATCAACACCAAGAGTAGACAAAACTTTGGATTGCGCTCAATAAAGGCGAGCAAGCCGTAGAATATAATCTTCAAATATCCCATAATCATCTTTGTATAAGTATTACCTTAATATATAAAGGGATGTTCTATAAATTAGTAAATTAAGTTTAACAATAGGTAGTTTTATTTTATATTTCGGTCGCTTTTGTGTCTATTTCGGCATCTTTCTCATCTTTCCTCGGTTGCTATGCCCGCATAGCGCCCTCGAAAGAGATAAGAAATATGTTCGAAATATCCAACAAAATCAACTCGACCTAATTTATAGAACCTACCTAAAGATAAAACGATGCCGAGAACTCTCTCCCGACATCGTTTTGTCTTTCTTGATAAGAGTATTACTAATTGTTCATTACTAATTACCCTTTACCAATTACTAATTACTAATAACTAATTACTAATTACTAATTGCCGTCTACTGGTGTTCTGGACGTAGAAGGTCCTGCACAACCTTAACTGGCGAGAATGTAGAGATTGGTACCTCCACAAAGATTGTGTTCCAGTTTGCCATTGCGCCATTCCACAAACCTGGCAACTCCTGAGCGCGTAACTCGCGACCACCAGCCGACTTGGATGAGATAAAGCCCGTCTTTGGGTCGGTGTATAGTTTGAGGTTGTACTTTGTGCCGTCGTAACGTTTAACACCGCAGACAAGGTCTACTGGGTTGAAGTGCGTTGCCTCCTTCATAAGGTGCATATCCTCCTTGGCAATCTGGCTCGACTCGGCAATCTGCAACTGCTCGCGACCCTTGTCATCGCCAACCCAGAATGGACCGCCACCAGGCTCGCCCTCATTCTTGACCATACCGCAGACGCGGATAGGACGGTCGAGGGTCTCCTTAATAAGTTCGCGCGATGCATCCTCTGGTAGTTTGCAACATAACTCCTCGCAGAGGAATGCCTTTGCCTCGGCATACTTATCCTCGCCACGCTCCAAGGCACGAAGCAACTCGAAGCTACGCTCTTGCAAACGCAACAACTCACCTGCAAGCACACGCTTATAAGTAATCGTGTCAGGCTTGCGCTCGTCGGTGGTTACATTGTCGATATTCTTAACAAAGATGATGTCGGCGTCGAGTTTGTCGAGGTTATCAATCAAAGCACCGTGACCCGCAGGACGGAATAGGAGTGTGCCATCCTCGTTGCGGAATGGGGTGTTGTCTGGGTTTACGGCGATAGTATCCGTAGCAGGGCTCTGCTCCGAGAAGGATACATCGTACTTGATGCCATACTTCTTCTCGTAGTAGCTCTGACGCTCCTCGAGGAGACTCAAAAATCCAGCCTTATGCTCTGGTGATACTGTGAAGTGAATAGCCGCACGATCACCATTAGATGCGTACAACGCTGCCTCCACAAGATGCTCCTCTACAGGCTTGCGCGCACCCTCCTTATATGCGTGGAAGGTAACCAAACCCTTTGGCTTTGAGCCGTAGCCAAGACCGTCGATGATGATGTTGCGTACAACATCCTTGTCGTCAATCTGTGGCTTTAGGAACTTCGCCAACTCGGCAAAGAAGGCAAACTTCTCAAGGTTAGTGATAAGTTTGTCGATGCCTGCTGTGCGCTTGTCATCGTTTACATACTCGAACAACTCCTTGAACATACGAGTTGCAGCACCCGATGCTGGTACGAACTTTATGGTCTTGAGATTCTTTGCACGGCTGTTGTATAACTCTTCAGCACTGTGCAACTCATCTTCGTTTAACTGGCGCACTCCGTCGCCACCCGATGCTGCTCGAACAACTGGAAGTGATGGAAAACCGTTACGGAAATTGTCAATCTGCTTCTCGACCTCGGCAACGCTAAGACCGCGAGCCTCTATTTGTGAAATGTCGTTGTTTGTAAACATAGCTTTATAGGTCTAATTATTAATAAATTCAACGCATTGTCCTACATCCTAATAGGAATTATGTGCTAATTAGTCCCCAAATTTAGTAAAAATTTTTTAACTTTGCACTATGAAACGAATATACAATAACATAAATCTTGTCAATCGTAATAGTTTTGGCGTTGTAGAGAGTGCTGCGACGCTTGTAGAATTTGACACAGTGGATGATTTGAGAGAGTATTTTGCCGACCAGCAACCAAGGCAATGGTATGTGCTTGGCGCAGGTAACAATACGCTCTTTACGAAGTTCTACGATGGTGTGCTTATAGTGCCTAAAAGTGCCGAGCGCACTATCCTCTGCGACGATGGCGAGAGTGTTGATATTCGTGTTGAGGCTGCACACGACTGGGACGAGTTGGTGGCGTGGAGCGTGGAGCAAGGCTTGTGGGGTATAGAGAACCTATCTGCTATTCCGAGTTCTGTGGGTGCTGCGCCAGTGCAAAATATCGGTGCATATGGAGCAGAGGCAAAGGATGCCATTACCGTAGTGGAGTATTTCGATACCCGCACTATGGAGGTGGTGCGCCTAAACAATGAGGAGTGCCGTTTTGCCTATCGCGAGAGCATCTTCAAGCAGGAGTTGAAGGGCGTGGCTATCATCCTCGCTGTGGAACTCCGTTTATGTCGTACCCCTCGCCCAAATCTCGGTTATGGTGATGTTATCAAGGAGGTAGAGTCGCGTGGCGGTGCTACGCTCTCAAATATCCGCGATGCTATATGTGCTATCCGCAGTAGCAAACTTCCAGACCCAAAGGTGCTTGGCAATGCTGGTAGTTTCTTTAAAAACCCTATCGTTGAGCGCGAGGTTGCGAAGCGATTATTGGAGCGTTATGCCGATATGCCACACTATCCTGTTGCGGGGGATGACACGAAGGTGAAACTCGCTGCGGGATGGCTTATCGATAGGTCTGGACTCAAGGGTTACCGTCAGGGTGCTGTAGGTGTCCACGAGCGTCAGGCGTTGGTATTGGTCAACTATGGCGGTGCTACGGGTGGCGATGTGATTGCTTTGGCAGAGTATGTGTGTGGTGAGGTTAAGAGGTGTTTCGGAGTGGAGATATCGCCCGAAGTAAACATTTTGTAGTATATGTTGTTGCTTGATGGTTTTGAAAAATATATAGAGGGAAACGAACTCTTTACACATAACGATAAATTATTGCTCGCTGTGTCGGGTGGCGTGGACTCGATGGTTATGATGGCGTTGATGTCGGCTGCGGGTTACCGTTTCGGTGTTGCGCATTGTAACTTCCAGTTGCGAGGTGCTGAGAGTGATGAGGATGAACGCCTTGTGGAGCGCGAGGCAAAGCGTCTCGGTGTGGATTTCTACAACAAGCGTTTCGATACGACCGCTGAGATGGAGCGTACGGGCGAGTCTATGGAGATGGCAGCGCGCCGTATTAGATATCAGTGGTTTAGGGAGTTGTGCGATGAATTTGGTTACTCGGCAATAGCCATTGCCCACCATAGCAACGACTCCATTGAGACATTCTTTATAAATATGCTTCGCGGTACTGGTTTGCGCGGTCTTACGGGTATTACCACGCAGGTGGGTCGTGTGGTGCGACCAATGATGTTTGCCACCCGTAAGGATATCCACGACTATGCCATAGCGCACCGCATACCTTTTAGAGAGGACTCCTCTAACCGCTCGACAAAGTATCTTCGAAATAAGGTGCGCATAGGTCTTGTGCCTATGCTGAAGGAGATAAATCCGCAGTTTACCACCATTATGCGACGCAATATCGCACGCCTTAGTCAGGCGCAGGACTTCATCACCTCGGCAATAGGTATTGTCAAGGGTGAGGTGCTGGAACATAATGGCGATATACATACACTACGAGTAGGAAATATTCGCCCAACGTTGCCACGCAACTATGTGATATACGAGATTTTAAACTCGGAGTATGGTTTTAAGGGCGATGTTGTAGATGCGCTATGCCACGCCTTGGATGGCGGTGTTACGGGTCGTAGATTTTACTCGCGCGAGTGGGTGGCAGTGGTAGATCGTGGAGATGTTGTTGTTGCCCCTATCACTGAGGAGGATAGTTGCGAATGTATTGTCGAGAAGGGTACTGCACGCTCATATATTGGAGGTTCGGTGTTGTATTACGAGTATTGCAATATCGACTTTATCGATACTCTCGATCAGGGCGATAATGTGGCGTTGCTCGATGCCGACAAGTTGAAATTTCCGCTTCGTGTGCGTCGTTGGCAGGAGGGTGATTGGTTTGTGCCTTTCGGAATGTCGGGACGTAAGAAACTAAGCGATTATCTTATTGATAAAAAGGTCTCTATGGCGGAGAAGTCGCGCCAGTTTGTGCTTCTCTCGGGCGATGATATTGTGTGGGTTGTGGGTCGTAGGTTGGACGACCGCTACGCCATTACCCGCAAGACGGAGAATGTGTTGAAGGTCATTCGTTACACACTATAGGGATGTTTTATAAATTAGTAAATTAAGTTTAACAATAGGAGGTTGTATTTTATCTTTCGGTCGCTTTTGTGTCTATTTCGGCATCTTTCTCATCTTTCCTCGGTTGCTATGCCCGCATAGCGCCCTCGAAATAGATAAGAAATCTATCCGAAATATCTCACAAAATCAACTCGACCTAATTTATAGAACCTCCCTATAATAGATATGTTATGGCAAAGACTCTAAAGTTTAGTGAGGCGTTAGCAAACTACAGTGCTATAATGAAGGATATCGCGGAGCGTCGCTTCGCGCCTATATATCTATTAGCAGGCGACGAGGGCTACTTTATAGATGCCATTGCCAACCGCCTTGCGGATACTATTCTCAACGAGGCGGAACGCTCGTTTAATCAGGTTGTTGTATATGGTGCAGATAGCGATACTGGTAAGATTGTGATGCTTAGTCGTCAGTTGCCTATGATGGGTTCTTATCAGGTGGTCATAGTGCGCGAGGCTCAGCACTTGCAGAAGATTGAGAATTTGGTGCATTATACCTCTTCGCCTCAATCCTCAACAATACTTATCATATGCTACAAGAATAAGGAGCAGGGTCGCGGTATAGACAAGCGTACGGCGTTCTATAAGAGTTGTGTTAAGTCGGGCTGTGTATTTGAGTCGATACGTCCTCGCGATTATGAGATTGACCAGTGGTTAAGTTCGTATATAACCTCTTGTGGCTTAAGCATTCAGCCAAAGGCTATGGCTATGCTTAAGGAGTGCGTCGGTATGGATATATCGCGTGTTGTGACGGAGATAGATAAACTTAAAATCTCGATTAGTCCTAACGATAAGGTCATTACGGATAATCATATAGAGCAGTTTATCGGTGTGTCGAAAGAGTTTAACTGCTTCGAACTTAACGATGCCGTTATGAAGCGCGATATGGGTCGTGCAATGCGTATTGCAGACCACTTTGCGCACAACCCGAAGGGTTATCCTATAACGCAGACTATTATGTTGCTGTTTGGTCAGTTCCAACAGTTGTTCTTGCTGAATTACTATATGTGGCAGTCGCGCAAGAGGGGTATTCCTATGCCGAGCGATATGGAACTTATGGCGGGTGTAAGAGCAAACAACCCATTTGCCCTCAAGGAGTTGAAGGCAAATATCGGCAGGTGGAATGGTCCGCAACTATTTCGTGTTTTGGGACTTATTCGCGAGTATGATGCCAAAAGTAAGGGCATCAACGATGGTGGTTTGGATAGTGGCGAGTTGCTCAAGGAGTTGTTGCTAAAGATTTTTATGCAGTAGGGTATGAAGTTGCTTGCGTGGAGTGATGGTAAGGTTGTCGAGGCTAAGGAGTTTCGGCAGTCGCATCCTTTTGTCCTGCAACGCATACACACACTTGGATATAAGGCATTTAATGTTGCACGCCATCTCGATATTATGCGCGATGCCTCGATGGAGTTGTTTGGCTTTGCCTCGCTGTGTCGTGCGGAGGATGCCGAGCGTATTATAGAGCAACTAACCAAACTATCTCGCATATCGCCAAACCTTAGTTGTTGTGTGGCTATGCGCCTTAACTCTGCGGGCGAACTGTCATTCGAGGTCGAACAACCATCATATTATAGCGGTGCTACGCTCTCTGTTAAACGTCCGAGGGGTGTCTTTTTCACCGCTCCACATCCCGAGTCTATGTCGCAAAATTCGGTTACCATAGCCCTCGATGCTATGTACGATGCGCGTGTGCAGGGTCAGGGCGATATGGCAGTTATTGTAGACTCCCGCAATGAGGTTATTAGTCGCCCTTGGTTGCCAATTTTTGCTGTCTTTCACAACGTTGTCTACACCCCCAAGGAGTATGCTACAGCAGAGTATCTCTCCGTTCGCGATGCCATTCATCGCGCAGGCATAGAACTTATTGTCCGCCCTATACCCATAGCATCATTGCTTCGTATGGATGAGGTCTTTGTCGCAGATATTATGGGGCTTACATCACTCTCCTCTATACAAGAGAGTAGGCTCCTATCCGTAGTCGCTGCACTCGTAGCGAGTAGGATGGAGCCTAAGTTATAATGCCTATTTTCGGGAGTTTCCTTAAATATTGTCTAAGGCGTATAGATATGCACCAAGCGATACCGCGTTGCTTGCGCCTATATCCGAAATGGTTATACCGATACGCTTCTCTGGGTCGTAGACAACCTCTTTATCAGTGCCGTAAACCTTGATTTTCTTTGAGTTGCCACGAGCAAACTGTGCAAACTCCTCGTTGTCATCGAGGTTGTAGACGCTCATCTGCACACGGTTGAGGCTATCTCCCGACATAGTCGATATCTTTGAGCGCATCTCCTCCAAAAGTGCTGGCATAAAGTACTTCGAAGCACCTGCCAAACCACCACCGATAACAATTACACCATCCATAAGTGTAACGGCTGTAGCCATAGCATCGCCCGCAACACGACCCTGTGTTGCAAAACTCTCCTTAGCAGCCTCTATATTACCCTCCATCACGCCCTCTGCAATGTTGAAGATGTCGCGTGGTTCGAGTTCGCGCTCGTCGCCCGAAAGTTCTCTATATACGCGCTTTACGGCACGAATAGCGATGCCATCTTCGACAATATATTGTGGCTTATCGCGGTGTTTTAGGCAGAATACCTCAACGCAAGAGTTGTCACCAAGATTTAACTTGCCATCCATTACAAAACCGAAGCCAAATCCAGTACCAAAGGTAAAACCTAACAAGTTGCGATAACGTTTTGTAGAGCCTGCCTCCTCAAGCATTCTGTTGATGCGTGGTAGTGCGCCTCCCATAGCCTCGCCATAGGCGAACAAGTCGGCATCGTTGTTTATGAATACTGGAATTTTGAAATGCTCCTCAAGCATAGGCCCGAGTGCCACGCCATCGCGGAACGATGGGAAATTGGGTAGGAAGCCGCCAATCACGCCATTGCGATAGTCTGCAGGACCTGGGAAGGCAAAACTAATAGCTACAGGCTTATGTGGCAGGGTGGCTATAATCTGCTCGAAGCCCTTAACCAGGTTGCCAAGACATAGGTCGAGGTCGTGTGCTTGAGATGGTAGTGTTATACTCTCTGCGCAAGGTTTACCGCTCTGCATTGCGCCAAATACGAAGTTTGTGCCTCCAGCGTCAAGTGTGACGACAATAGGCTCTATTGCTCTATTCTGTTCCATAATTTAGTCGAAGATAACAAAATCTCTTTAATTAATGCTCATTGATGCTATGGATTGTAAAATGCTCTTTAGCGTAAATGTCCCATAACTATAGAGGCAAAGGTATAAACTTTTTTCAAATCTCGCAATAATTCGTTAAATATTGAAAAATGTGCATAAATAACTAATAAAAATACTCACAAATAATTGTTAGTTATCAAAATTAAGTCTATATTTGTGAGATTTTAGAGAGGTGTTGTCTTGCGTAGTCGCGTGATGACATAAAAATGCAACAGAGAAAACAACAAAAATAGAATATATAAAACTTAAAATTACAAATTATTATGGAGAACAACAAACTTCAGGAGCTTACCCAAAAGCTCTATAACGATGGCTTGGAGAAGGGTCGTTCTGAGGCTGAGCGTTTGGTTGCCGAGGCTAAGGAGACTGCTGCTAAGATTATCGCTGAGGCTGAGGCTGAGGCAGCTGCTATTGCTAAGGCTGCACAGGATCGTGCCGAGGATGTAGCAAAGAATGCTATGACAGAGATTACCCTTGCAGGTCGACAGGCTCTTTCAAAGATTAAGACTGAGCTTACAGAGGCTATGATTATGAAGTCTACAGGTGTTGCGGTTAAGAATGCAGTTATGGATGTAGCGTTCGTAAAGGATATGTTGCTTGCTGTGGCAAACAACTGGAATGCTCAGACTGTGGATGTGTCGCTTGTAGCGTTGCTTGCAGAGGATAAGCGTGCTGAGTTGGACGCTGTGATGCAGCAGAGCGCACAGGAGCTTGCAAAGGCTGGTATCGAGGTAGGTTACTCTAAGGATGTTAAGAGTGGCTTTAAGCTCGGTGAGAAGAATGGTGGTTACTACATCTCATTCACCGACGAGAGCTTCGATGCATTGCTTAAGGAGTATCTCCGCGAGAAGGTGTCTAATATGCTTTTTAAGTAGGCTATGTTCTCTACGGAGTATTTCTATTTGGTTGCGGGTCTGCGCGAGTGGGCGTTGGACTCTGATACCAAA
>JAGCKG010000025.1 GCA_017647625.1 Alistipes sp.
GGTTGCTTTTGTGCCTATTTCGACATCTTCCTTATCTTTACTCGGTTACAATGCTCGCATTGCGCCCTCATAAGAGATAATGAATCTGCTCGAAATAGCCTACAAAATCATCTCGACCTAATTTATAGAACCTCCCTATAAACAATAAAGACTATGAAGACATTTTTTAATCTTTTGCTCGCAATGCTTGTGGTGTTGGGCGTTGCTTGTACGCCTCAAAACACCGAGACTATGACTCCAGATAATGGTGACGAGAATAATGGCAATACCGCTGCGCTTACTTTTGAGGTTGACATCTGCAATGTGTCGTGGAATGGTGCAATGGTGGAGATATTTCCATCGAATAATACAGATACCTACTACTTCGATGTTGTAGAGAAGACTGTGTACGACCAGTATGACAACGATGAGGCGTTTATTGACGACAAGATTGCAGAACTTAAGGCAAAGTGTGAGACGGATGGTGTGCCTCTTGAGGAGATACTATCGCAGTACTCGGATGGTTATTACTATGAGAAACTCCTAACACCAGTCACAGAGTATTACGTCTATGTATTTGGTGTTACTGACGAGGGCGTGGCTACCACAGAACTAACCACAAAGGCGTTTACTACTTTGGCTGTAGGCGGTGGTGGCAATGATGCTCCTGCGGGTATTGATAAGGGCGATATAACTGTTGACTGCCTTACTTGGGGGTCGTTTATGAATATTGATGATTACTATGGCGTTGGCGTTGGAACGTGGCTTGTGGTATTGTCTGATGAGTCTGGAAGAGGTACTTTTACCATTGAGTTGCAGATAGACCTTTCGGCAAATAGTTTTTTGGGTGAGTATCCTATCTCAAAGTCGTTTGATGCAGGCGTTGCTATTGCTGGAGCTTTGGATTACAGAGAGTATGTCTATGGCACAACGTGGTTGTTATATGATGATACAGAAGATTTTAATTTTGCAGAGATGGCATTCTGCCAAAGCGGTACTGTAACCATCGACAAGGAGGGTAAAAACTATATTATCAATGTAGATGCTATCGATGAGTTTGGCAATACGGTTAAGACATCATATGTTGGCGAGTTGTACGATAATACTCCCGACTACACCTCTTTAGCACGATAGGTTGTGCTTTGCCAATAGGCGATTCGAACACAATCGGCTATGCAAAAAATAGGGCTGTCCTCACGGGACAGCCCATCTTGTTTAGAAGTCTTGAGACTACTGGCAAGCTGCGCTAAGGTCAGCGAAAAGAGCAGCGAAACTCTCAGCCATATCACGACGCAATGCTGCGTAGTGCTTTCTTGTGAGTGAGCGGTTCTTAGGCTCTGCAGGGTTGTTAGCCTTGTGGTAAAGTGCGTTGCGCAACTCTACGCCCTTCTGCATAAGCTCCACGATCTGCTCCTCCTTGTTAGGCTGTACGAAAATTGCCATGTGGCAATCGAAAGCGAACTCCTCCAAACGGTAGTCAATCTCCTTCTTCAAAAATCTAAGATTTGCCATAATATTTTGCGTTAAATTAATTTGCTAAACGCAAAGATAATATATTCAAATCGTATTTGCAAATATTTGCATAACTTTCTACTGGCACGATGTAGGACAACAACCCTCTGTTGATGCTCCGCAGTCGATGATTACGCCCTCCCATTCGTTAAGTATTACTACCTTGCGGTTGTGGTGCTTACCTCGGTGCTTGCCGTCGTGATGAGGTCTGTCGTAGTGCTTGTTGTGTTCGTGGTGCTTGTGAGCCTTGTCTTCCACGATATACTCCTCTACTATTACAACCTCCTTCGGATTGCTTGTTACAGGCTTGTACTCGCGCTTGTCCGTTACCTGATCCTTGGTGTAGGCTATGGTCACTGTTGCCTTGCGCATATCGGGCAGAACATCGCTCTTTAGCCAGTCCCACGCGCTATTCTCGCGCTTTAATTTGTGGTCGATGGTCATAGGTGCTTCGTTGGAGTTCACTATGCGCACAAGGTCGTTGCGGTTGTTTAGCGATGAATGCTCTATGGCATCTGTGGTGGCACTCCAAGGCTCCACCTGCGATGATATTGCGATGTTGTAATCTTGTAAGCCATAGCGTTTTGCAAGCATAGCACTTAACTCCTTGGCACGCTCCTGCGCTAATGTTCCGTTGAACTGCGTCGTGCCATCGGGCGATGCGTAGCCCATAACTGAAATCTTTGAGATATGCACCAAAGAGTCCTTCTTCATCTCGTTGAAGAAGTTGTCCAATTGTGCCAATACCTCGCCATTGTCCTCAAAACCCATAACGGCATCTGCCGAGTTTATGGCGTAGTGAATCTCGTAGTTTGCGCTGTGAGGCGTGCCGTCGGTAACGATATATCGGCGTACGATGTAGTCGCCATCCCGCCACTCTGCTGTCATCTTGCGCGCCCCTTGCTGTGCAAATAACTCTGTACTTGCAAATGCTAAAGTTGCTGTGATACAGATTGTTGTGAGTTTAAATAATCTTCTCATAATCGTAAATTTTTTGGTTTGTATTGTTGCACTACCAAAAAATATACCAAGCCGAGAAGATTATATGAGGACTATGTGTACTATGAGGAAATCCACATAATATCCATTAACCCCAAATAAAGGTATGTTCTATAAATTAGCAAAAGTGTTATTTTATTTAAGTGATGTTCTATAAATTAGTAAATTAAGTTTAACAATAGGAGGTTGTATTTTATCTTTCGGTTGCTTTTGTGCCTATTTCGACATCTTCCTTATCTTTACTCGGTTACAATGCTCGCATTGCGCCCTCATAAGAGATAATGAATCTGTCGAAATAGCCTACAAAATCATCTCGACCTAATTTATAGAACCTCCCTTAACTACCCGCAATATGGGAAAGAGTGTATTATTAGGTTTTAGCGGTGGCATAGATAGCACTATGTCGGCACGACTGCTCTTGGAGGAGGGTTATCGTGTCATAGCACTCACTATAGACACTACCGGCGACAATGCAATGCTTGAAAAGGCAGAGCGTGTAGCAACCGAGATAGGCATAGAGTGGCTATCGTTCGATGCTCGGGATATGTTCGAGCGCGATATTATCGACTACTTCTGCTCGGAGTATGCTTTGGGTCGCACCCCTGCACCTTGCACACGTTGTAATACACATATCAAGTGGAAGATACTTCTCGAGGAGGCGAATCGCCTCGGTATCGACCATATCGCTACAGGACACTATTTCCGCATCGAGCAACACAACGGCAACTACTATGTAGCAAAGGGAGCAGACGCTAACAAGGATCAGAGTTACTACCTTTGGGGGTTATCGCAAGAGATACTATCTCGCGCCATAACACCTATGGGCTATAAGATAAAGAGTGATGTAAAGGAGTGTTTCAGCGACAAGAGCGAGAGTATGGGTATCTGCTTCTTGGAAAGAAAACCATATGCCGAGTTCCTAAAGAGTCGTGGCATATCGCCCGTTGAAGGCAACATCCTAAACACTCAAGGCACACTATGTGGTCACCACAATGGTATTATCCACTACACCATAGGTCAGCGTCGCGGTGAGGGCATACCCGAAGGTATGCGTGTGGTGGATATATCAGCTCACGATAACGCGATTATCGTTGGCGAGAAGCCACTACTATATAAATCAAAGTTATATATAACCAATTGTAACATTGTAGACAATAATGAGTTGCTTACGGCAACAGATATCACAATAAAGATTCGAGGCATAGGTATCAACCCCACGCTTCCGGTGACGATAGAGTCATCCGCTGATGGCTATCTTATCACCACGCCCGACAAGGCATACGCCCCAGCAAAGGGTCAGCCATTGGTTTTGTACCGAAATAATTTGGTTATTGGAGGCGGAATAGTTGAAAGTTTCGAGTAATTGTATTACTTTTGCCCATATTACTGGTAAGTTATGATTAAGAAGTTATACGATTGGGTGCTTTCGTGGAGTGGCAGTCGCTGGGGATGGTTAGCACTCTTTATTATTGCATTGTGTGAATCGAGTTGGTTTCCTATTCCGCCCGACATCCTGCTTATTGCACTATGTCTTGGTGCAACAAAGAAGTCGTTCCGTTTTGCTGGCATCACACTACTTGGCTCTATCATCGGTGCTATGCTTGGCTACGCCATAGGTCACTTCCTATGGACAACTCCTGCAGGCGAGGCCACCGCCATTGCTAATTTCTTCTATGAAAACGTCTTTAGCGTGGAGAGTTTCGACAATGTGGGCGCGATGTACGACAAGTACAACTTCTGGATCGTCTTTACAGCAGGTTTCACACCTTTACCATATAAACTCTTTACAATCGCGGGAGGTATGTTCGACATCAACTTTGTGATGTTCCTTATAGCATCTACCATATCGCGTGGTTTACGTTTCTTCCTAATTGGATGGCTCATATGGAGATACGGACAACCAATTAAAGTTTTCATTGATAAATATTTCAACCTCTTGGCAACGCTATTTACGGTGCTTCTAATAGGTTTCTTTGCCTTGGCAGTTTCGATTTTCGACAATGGCGATAAGAGCGATGCAGAGCCGACAGCAACCACAGAGGTAATAACCGAGTAACCCGACTATGCGACACTACGGACTTATAGGCAAGACTCTTTCGCACTCTTTTTCTGCAAATTTCTTTCGTGTGAAGTTCGAGAATGAGGGCATCGATGCCGACTACACTCTCATAGAGATAGATGACATTTCCACTATCCGCAACATCGTTGTAGAGCGAGAGTTATCGGGTTTCAATGTCACCATACCATACAAGCAGAGCATCATACCCTACCTCGACGACCTTAGCGACGAGGCAAAGGCTGTGGGTGCTGTGAACTGCGTGGTGGTGCGAGGTGATCGCTTGATTGGTTACAATACCGATATCACTGGCATTGAGGCATCATTCGAGTGGCTGGATATCGACATAGACACACGCGCCCTAATACTCGGCACTGGCGGAGCATCAAAGGCTGTGCAGTATGTATGCAAGAAGTATAATATTGCCTACGATGTTGTATCGCGCGATGCAGAGCGTGGCGACTACACATACGATATGCTAAATGCTGATATTGTGGCACAGCATAGACTAATTATAAACACCACGCCTGTAGGTATGTCGCCAAATAACGACGACGCGCCCGTACTACCATACGACGCATTGGGTGCAAAGCACAGAGTGTTTGACCTTATCTATAACCCTGCTACAACCCTTCTCTTGAGCCACGCCAAGGCGCAGGATGCATCAACTATGAATGGCATCCTAATGCTACAGACACAAGCCATCGCCTCGTGGCATATCTGGCAGAGAGCATACGAGGAGTTCAAGAGGGATAATATCTGCTAATAGCTCTCACTACCGAGTACAGCCTCTGCCTCGGCAACATCATCCTCGCGGACCATCAATCGTGTTGGGAATGCCACTGGGGTATAGATCGCCGACATATATTCGCCGTGCAAGGTGCAGAATATTCCAGCACTATCAAGTATCGACTTAGCAATCTCTGCTTGTACAATATTGTCGTAACTCTTCAATGCGACAAGTTTCGATGTGTTGTTATCCATTATAATCTCCATAGGTTTAGTTTTAAAGTTCAATGTAAAGGTAAGCACTATTTTCGACTTTTGCAACAATTTACCACAATTTTGTTCGATTGGTCGTAAAATAATACTATTAATTGTGTTTATATTCCCAATAATCGTAAGGACCAATGTGTCAATAATTAACGCAACCGCCATTAATACTTTTACGACTACTCTACTGCTAATCCCTCGCAACACATAAAAAAAGCTCTGCTTTTAATTGCTCACTATCGATTGGAAATTGAAAAAAAATTCCATATATTTGTAGTTCAAAACCCCTAAATAGAGGATTAGATATGTATCCATTTGTACACCTTCACGTTCATAGTCAGTACTCACTGCTTGATGGTCAGGCGAGTATCTCGAAACTTGTCGACAAAGCCATTGCCGACGGTATGCCCGGTATCGCCCTTACCGACCACGGAAATATGTTTGGTGTAAAGGAGTTTTTCAACTATATATCGAAGTGTAACAAGTCTCGCAAGGAGAAGGTAAAGTCTGCGCAAGAGTTAATCAAGCGTCTCGAAGATGGCACTGCCACCGACGAGGAGAAGGGTGATGACCCCGCTGCTGCACTTGCCAAGGCACGTGTAGTATTTGATGCTCTACCCAAGACAGAGTTTAAGGGTATCATCGGTTGCGAGGTATATGTGGCACGACGCAGAATGTTCAACCGTGAGAAGGCTATGGGTGACTACAGCGGTTACCACCTTATCCTTCTTGCAAAGAATATGACGGGTTACAAAAACCTGATTAAAATCGTATCTAAAGCCTACACCGAGGGTTCCTATGGTCGTCCTCGTACCGACCGCGTGGAGTTGGAGAAGTATCACGAGGGTTTGGTATGTTGCTCCGCCTGCTTGGGTGGTGAGATACCACGTCTTATCCGCGATGGTAAAATCGAGGAGGCAAAGGCGTCGGCACTATGGTATAAAAACCTCTTTGGCGACGACTACTACCTTGAGTTGCAGTTACACAAAGCAACGGTAGAGAATGCCAACCACGAGACAGGACAAATTCAGGCAGAGGTAAACGAGAAACTCATAGAGTTATCGCGCGAATTGGGCATCAAGTTGATATGCACCAACGACGTACACTTTGTAGATGAGGAGCACGCCGAGGCTCACGACCGACTTATATGTTTGGGTACGGGTAAGGATTTCGACGATCCAAAGCGAATGCTGTACTCCAAGCAGGAGTGGATGAAGACCACGGCCGAGATGAATGCCATCTTCGACTACATCCCCGAGGCGTTGACAAACACCATAGAGATATGCAATAAGGTCGAGGGCTACTCTATCGACCATTCCCCTATTATGCCAACCTTTTCCATCCCCGAGGAGTTCGGCACAGAGGAGAGTTATAGAGCAAAATACACCGAGAAAGATCTCTTCGACGAGTTCACGCAGGATGAGAATGGCAATGTTGTTCTCTCAGAGGATAAGGCAAACGATAAAATCGCAAAATTAGGCGGTTACGATAAGTTATATCGCATAAAACTTGAGGCAGACTACCTTGCAAAGTTGGCTATCGAAGGCGCACACAAACGCTATGGAGAAGTTCTCGATGAGGAGACCGAGACCCGAATAAAGTTCGAGCTTCATATTATGAAGACTATGGGTTTCCCTGGCTACTTCCTTATCGTGCAGGACTTCATCCGCGCTGCACGCGAGGAGTTGGATGTGTCAGTAGGTCCAGGACGTGGATCTGCTGCGGGATCTGCCGTAGCCTACTGTCTTGGTATCACACAGATAGACCCTATCAAGTACGACTTGCTGTTTGAGCGTTTCCTTAACCCCGACCGTATATCGTTGCCCGATATCGATATCGACTTCGATGATGATGGTCGTGGTCGCGTGCTTAATTGGGTAACGCAGAAATATGGCAAGGAGAAGGTTGCGCACATCATCACATATAGTACTATGGCCACAAAGATGGCATTAAAGGATGTTGCCCGCGTGCAGAAACTACCTCTTGCCCTTGCCAACCAGTTGTGTAAGTGGATTCCAGATCGTATTCCAGACCCTAACGATAAGGATAAGTTACTTAAGATCAACCTATGCAATGCCATAAATGCTGTACCAGAACTTAAGGAGGCAGAGGAGTCGAACGACCCCGTTATGCGTGATACGATCAAGTATGCCAAGATGCTTGAGGGTAACGTGCGCGGTACAGGTGTTCACGCCTGTGGCACTATCATTTGTCGTGATGATATCACTGACTGGGTACCCGTAAGTACTGCTGTGGATAAGGAGACTGGCGAGACTATGCTCGTGACGCAGTATGAAGGTGCTGTGATTGAGGACACAGGTCTTATCAAAATGGACTTTCTCGGTCTTAAGACCCTATCTATTATAAAGGATGCGGTAGAGGTTATCGAGCAGACACACGGTGTGAAGATTGACATCGACAATATCCCTATCGATGACAAGAAGACCTACGAACTATACTGCGCAGGTCGCACTGTCGGTACGTTCCAGTTCGAGTCGCCAGGTATGCAGAAATATCTACGTGAGTTGCAACCATCGACTTTCGAGGATTTGATTGCGATGAATGCACTCTATCGTCCGGGTCCTATGGATTACATCCCCGACTTCATCGATAGAAAGCACGGTAGAAAGCCTATCGAGTACGATATTCCTATTATGGAGCGATACCTCAAGGACACCTATGGTATCACCGTATATCAGGAGCAGGTGATGCTTCTGTCGCGTCTTTTGGGTAATTTCACACGAGGCGAGTCAGACTCATTGCGTAAGGCGATGGGTAAGAAGATTAAGTCGAAACTTGACGAGTTGAAGCCTAAGTTTATCGCTGGCGGTAAGTCGAATGGTCACGATGAGAAGGTCTTGGAGAAGATTTGGGCAGACTGGGAGAAGTTTGCATCCTACGCCTTCAACAAGTCGCACGCTACCTGCTACTCGTGGGTGGCATACCAGACTGCATATATCAAGGCGCACTACCCATCCGAGTATATGGCAACCGTTCTCAGTCGTAACCTTAGCGACATCAAGGAGGTAACGGCATATATGAACGAGTGTAAGAGTATCGGCATTTCGGTACTCGGTCCCGATGTCAACGAGTCAATGATCAAGTTCTCGACTAACAAGCAGGGCGACGTACGCTTCGGTCTTGCCGCTATCAAGGGTGTTGGTGGTGCAGCTTCGGAGGCTATCGTTAAGGAGCGCAAGGAGAATGGTCCATACAAGTCTATCTACGACTTTATGGAGCGTGTGAATTTCGCTGTTGTAAACCGTAAGAGTCTCGAAAATATCGCATTGGCAGGTGGTTTCGACTCACTTATCAATTTCAACCGTACACGTCTCTTTGCGGAGGATGCCACTGGTTCTATGTTCATCGACACACTTGTACGTTATGGTCAACGCGTACAGCAGGAGAAGAACAATGCCCAGCAAAGCCTATTCGGTATGTTTGCCGAGGGCGGGTCTGATATTCCACAGCCTAAAGCCCCAACAACGGACAACTGGACAAACATTGCGATGCTTAATAAGGAGAAGGAGGTCATTGGTCTCTATCTCTCTGCTCACCCTCTCAACCGCTTCGACTTCATCCTTACGAAGATGTGTCAGGTTGAGTTGGGCGATTTGGACAACCTAACACTACTCAATGGAAAGGAGTTGTCGGTAGCAGGTATAATCACCTCTGTCACACCACTTACCACGCAAGATGGTCGCCGTTATGCGCGCTTTGTTTTAGAGGACTACAACTCGAGTCACGAGTTCATATTATCCGCCAAAAACTTCGAGCGTTTCGGTATGCTTATCGAGGCAAATGCCTTCCTTTTTATTCGCGGAAAGGTACAGCCACGCTTTGGCAAGGAGAGCGAAGCATTGGAATTTAGAATACTTTCTATCCAACATCTTGCTGAAGTTTCAGAAAATATTACTACCTTGCGCATCGAACTCGACATTCACGAGGTATGCTCGTCACTTACGGATATGCTCTTAAAGGTTATCAAGGAGAATCCAGGCAAGACGACACTGCAGTTTACCATCGTAGATAAGAGTAGCGACGTAAAGGTTAAACTCAACTCCAAGAAGTATCGCGTAGCGACCACTACCGAGTTGATGAACTTTATCGAGAGCAACGGACTAAACTATTTTATAAATATTTAATTTTAAAACACTTAAATGTTATGGCACTAAAACTTAACAACGAGAATTTTGACGAGGTAATGGGCAAGGGTATGCCTGTAGTTATCGATTTCTGGGCAACTTGGTGTGGTCCTTGCCGTATGGTAAGCCCTATCATCGACGAGCTTTCAGAGGAGTACGACGGTAAGGTTATCATCTGCAAGTGCGACGTAGGTGAGGATGGCGACGAGATCGCTGCACAGTATCGCGTTCGCAACGTGCCTACTATCCTCTTCTTCAAGGATGGTCAGCAGGTAGACAAGCACGTTGGTACTGCAGATAAGGAGCAGTTGAAGGCTAAGATTGACGCTCTTCTATAAGAGATATCTTAGATACTACAACGATATTTAATGGTGAGGTGTTCAGCAAAAAGTTGAGCACCTCATTTTTTGCAAATTAATTTACTCTAAACAGCACAATATCAATAATAAATTTCTATCTTTGCAGAATATAACCATTAGTAACACAGAGATGAGAGTTAAAGATATATTTTTTGTTTTAACACTACCTTTTTTGCTTCTATGCTCTTGTGGCAACAACGAAGAGACAACGCCAAAGAAGAAGTTTAAAGTAGAGAGCGCAGTACGATATACCTACCACGAGCAGAGTATCAAAATCTCGTTCTCGTTGGAGGATATGACTACTGCTGTGTCTGCCACAGATAATGCAGAGTGGATAACCGACCTTACGGTCAATGCCGACAACACCATCACAGCAACCATTGGGGAGAATAGTGGCGAGGAGCGCAGTGGTAAGATAACACTCTCAGCATCAGGCTATGCCAACACCTCAATTAAACTAACGCAGAATGGTACACCAAAGTCTACAGCCAACCATACCTTGATGTTCTATTTCTTTGGCACAAGCCTTAACCGTTACTTTAGCGATAATATCGCAGATGCGAAACTCGCCATCGAGAAGGGTGTCTTGGGAGATAACAATCGTGTGATATACTTCCGCCACCGCAGTAAGAGCGAGGGTTACATCGCAGAAATCTGCCTTGATAAAGATACCAACAAGTGCTTCGAGAGTATCATTGAGGACAAAATCTACATCGAGGGCAACCCTATAACACCCGCCTTTATCAGCAATATAATCAACAAGATGGCATCCTTTGCACCTGCAAATCGTTATGGTCTTGTTATGGCTGGTCACGGACAGGCGTGGATTACACGCGAGGCTCTCAATGGCGGTACGGGCATATCACAATTAAGTCTCACCGAGCCACTCTTCAGCCCTGCATATGGTGCAGAGGTAACACGTGCCTTTGGCGAGAGCAACGTACAGGTAAACCCTGCAGAGATTGCCGAGGGTATCAACAACAGCAATGCAGATATCGACTATATCATCTTCGATGCCTGCTTTATGTCTAACATCGAGACTATCTACGAGTTGCGTAACTCGGTAAACTATATCATCGCCTCGCCTTGCGAGATTATGGGTCGTGGTTTCCCATACGAGCGTACGCTACCCCATCTCTTCTTAGAGGATGGTACAGTGACCGACTACGATGGTGCTGCCGAGAGTTACTATCTCTACTACCGCGACGAATATAGTTCAACTTACAAGTGTGGTTCTGTAGCAGTTTACGATTGTAGCGAAGTGGAGGCACTCAAAGATGCCACAGCAGCAATCGTTGCAAGCGCACTCGAGGAGTACGACATCGAGTCACTACAGACATACGAGGGTAAAGATCCGCACTACTTCTTCGACTTTGGCGAGTGGGCAAATGTTGTAGCAACAGATAGTGTAGCACTACAGAACTTCAATACACAACTTAACAATACCATTATCGCCAAGTACACACTCAATTCATTCTACTCAGCATATGGTGGGTATGGCACATTCCCTATCGACACCAGTGTCTACTCTGGCGTTACCACATCTGCACCAAGCACCAAGTTGCGCGAACTTTGGGTTCAGACCGAGTGGTATAAGAGTGTCTGGCAGTTGTAAAATTAAGATATATTCTATATCTTTGCGAGCTAAATAGAAGAAAATTAAAAGATAATATACTATGTTTGAAAATCTAACCGAGAAACTTGAACGCTCGTTTCAAATTCTAAGGGGTGAGGGTAAAATCACCGATATCAATGTCGCTGAGACACTAAAAGAGATTCGCCGCGCGCTTATCGATGCCGACGTAAGCTACAAGGTTGCCAAGAAGTTCATCGACGATGTTAAGGATAAGGCTATGGGTCAGGACGTACTCCGTTCTGTGAAGCCAGGTCAGATGCTTACAAAGATTGTTCGCGATGAGTTGGCACAACTTATGGGTGGCACAGCAACCGACATCACCCTTGAGGGCAACCCTGCAGTTATCCTCATCGCTGGTCTACAAGGTTCGGGTAAGACTACATTCTCGGGCAAACTTGCATCGTTGCTCAAAGAGAAGCGTGGTCGCAAGGTGTTGTTGGTAGCGTGTGACGTATACCGCCCTGCCGCTATCGACCAGCTCAAGATTCTTGGCGAGACCGTTGGCGTAGAGGTATATACCGAGCCAGGTAACAACAAGCCAGTTGAGATTGCACAAAACGCTATCAACTACGCACGTTCAAAGTCATACAACACCGTTATCGTTGATACCGCAGGTCGTCTTGCTATCGACGAGGCTATGATGGTGGAGATTACCGAGATTAAGGCTGCTGTTAAGCCTTCTGAGACACTCTTCGTTGTAGACTCAATGACTGGTCAGGATGCTGTGAACACCGCCAAGGAGTTCAACGACCGTCTCGACTTCGATGGCGTTGTCCTCACAAAGCTCGATGGTGACACACGCGGTGGTGCAGCTATCTCTATCCGCTCGGTTGTAGATAAACCTTTGAAGTTCATCTCATCAGGCGAGAAGATGGATGCACTTCAGGTCTTCCACCCAGAGCGTATGGCAGACCGTATCCTCGGTATGGGTGATGTGGTATCGTTGGTTGAGCGCGCACAGGAACAGTTTGATGAGGAGCAGGCCCGCAAGCTCAAGAAAAAGCTTATCAAGAATCAGTTTAACTTCAACGACTTCCGCGACCAGATTGCGCAGATTAAGAAGATGGGTAACCTCAAGGACTTGGCATCTATGATTCCAGGTATGGGTAAGGCTCTTAAGGATATCGACATTCCAGATGATGCCTTCAAGCAGACCGAGGCTATTATCGACTCCATGACCCCTGCCGAGCGCGAGAATCCAGAGATTATCAACGCCAGCCGTAGAGAGCGTATCGCTCGCGGTTCGGGAACCACAGTTGCCGAGGTCAACAAGTTGCTTAAGCAGTTCGATCAGACACGCAAGATGATGAAGACCGTTGCCGGCGGAGGCCTTCAGAAGCAGATGATGCAGATGAAGCGTGGCGGTGGTCGTCGTCGCTAATAACAATGTCAAGAGCGTGTTAAGTAACTAATTACGACACGCTCTTAGTCTACTATATATAAATAGTGTAGACATAAAGTTGATTTTTTTTAAAACTAATGCTCAAAATAGTTGCATTTTCAGTTTTATTTGCTTAATTTTGTCAAGCATTTAATTCATACTATGAAAAAGTTTCTGCTCTGCATATTCGCTTTGTTTGTGATTATACCGTCACAGAATCAGGCATCGGCACAGATCGATGAGGATTTCCGTTTCGGTATACACGCTGGTGCATATATCGGAGCTAATGCCCTTACTGGCGGTGCGCACGGTATATACGGTCTTGACGATTGGCTCAATATGGAGGTCGGTGTAAACTATCTCCTTAAAACGAATAGTTTCCTCGATATATACTGCGATTTTCAGGTATTGCTTGAGATTACCTCATTCTGGCATATCTACCCTATCGTTGGTATCAGTATCCACGACATTGACACACCAGTTAGACCATTAGAAGAGATGCACCCATTGATTGCAAAGACTGGCGTTACAATGCTCGATGGCTGGTCTCCAGGTATGAACTTGGGTATGGGTTTCTACTATGACATTAGTTACCGTTGGAGAGTTTCGGGTCAACTTAAGATGCTACAGCGTCTTCCACAGGGAGCCCACAAGAACTCATTCATCCTTCTCGGAGGTCTCGACTACAATTTCTAAGAGGATCACAAACAAAAATATAAGTGCTGTTCAATAGATTTTGGACAGCACTTTTTCTATTATATCTACTATTAATAATAAATATACGTATCAACATATCGAAACACTGCTACTTTTCCAAAATTATTTTACTTTTTTGATACACCCTATAATTATTTTTACTATATTTGTATGAAATTATGGTGTGCCGTATTTTCGACACATCTTGACTATAGAAAAAATACAATAACTAATATTATAAAACTCCAAACTACACTACAATGGACAATGTAAATGTACAGCAGTTGCAGGATGTGGTTATCCGTTTTTCGGGTGACTCAGGTGACGGTATGCAGCTTACCGGAACTCTTTTTGCAGACACATCAGCACTGTTTGGTAACGGAATTTCTACATTCCCAGACTATCCCGCAGAGATTCGCGCACCTCAGGGTACAGTAGCAGGCGTATCAGGTTTTCAGGTACACATCGGTTCAAGCCGTGTTGACAACCCTGGTGACTACTGCGATGTTCTCGTAGCGATGAACCCAGCAGCTCTTATCGCTAACCGCAAGTGGTTGAAGCCGTCAGCTACAGTTATCATCGACGGTGACACTATGACTGAGGACAACATCACAAAGGCAGGCTTTAAGACTATGGATCCTATCGCAGAGCTTGGTCTTGAGGGTTACAATGTTGTTATCCCTGACATCACAACAATGACCAAGGAGGCATTGAAGGATACTGGTATGGATAACAAGGCAATGGTTAAGTGTAAGAATATGTTTGCCTTGGGTATCTGCTTCTGGATGTATAACCGTCCAGATGACTTCGCCAAGAGTTTCCTTGATTCAAAGTTTGCAAAGAAGAACCCATTGGTTGCAGAGGCAAACAAGAAGGTTATCGAGGCTGGTTATAACTATGCAGCTAATACACACCAATTCGCGAACAACTATACAGTAGCTCCTGCAGAGTTGGAGAAGGGTATCTACCGCTCTATCAATGGTAATACCGCTACCGCTTGGGGTTTCTGCGCAGCATCTGAGAAGTCTGGTCTTCCACTATTCTGTGGTTCATACCCTATCACTCCTGCTACCGTAATCCTTGAGGAATTGGCAAAGCGTCGTGATTTGGGCGTTAAGACCGTACAGGCAGAGGATGAGATCGCTGGTATCTGTACCTCTATCGGTGCAGCATATGCTGGTAACTTCGCTGTAACTACAACTTCTGGTCCTGGTATCTCACTTAAGAGCGAGGCTATGGGCTTGGCAGTAATGGCAGAGTTGCCATTGGTTGTTGTTGACGTACAGCGTGGTGGTCCATCTACAGGTCTTCCTACAAAGACCGAGCAGAGCGACTTGAATCAGGCACTCTACGGTAGAAATGGTGAGTGTCCTATGGTTGTCATCGCAGCATCATCACCAAGCGACTGCTTCCATTACGCATTTATGGCAGGTAAGATCGCTATGGAGCATATGACACCTGTAATGTTGCTTACCGATGGTTTTATCGCTAATGGTTCTGAGCCTTGGAAGATTCCATCAATGAGCGACTACCCTGCTATCGTTCCACCTATCGTAGCACCACGCGCTGAGGGTGAGGGTGAGTTTATGCCATACGCTCGTAACGAGAAGCTTGCTCGTGGTTGGGCATTCCCAGGTAAGGAGGGTCTTGAGCACCGTATAGGTGGCTTGGAGAAGGATCACATCAAGGGTAGCATCTCTCACGATCCTAAGAACCACCAGGAGATGGTTACAACACGTCGCAAGAAGGTTGAGCTTGTTGCTGAGGAGTTGCCAGAGTTGGAGGTATTCGGTGCTAACGAGGCTGACGTATTGGTTGTCGGCTGGGGCGGTACACGCGGCCATCTTCACAGCGCAGTTAAGCAACTTCAGGAGGAGGGCAAGTCTGTAGCACACCTTCACTTCAACTATATCTACCCATTGCAGAAGGGCGTAGAGGATATTTTGAAGCGTTACAAGCGTATCGTAGTATGCGAGTTAAACGAGGGTCAGTTTGCAGGTTACTTGCGCCAGCAGTTCCGCGATGTTGTTATCGAGTCTTACGGTAAGACTGAGGGTCAGCCATTTACCGTTATCGAGATCAAGGATAAGGTTAACTCAATGTTGTAATATAACACCACTAAATAACTTAAAAACGACAAAACTATGGCAGAATTTAAGTATACTCCCGCTGATTTCAAGAGCGATCAACAGGTAAAGTGGTGTCCAGGTTGCGGTGACCACGCTATCCTTAACGCTGTTCAGCGCACTATGCCTGAGGTAGCAGATGCTTTGGGCAAGCCACACAATATGTTTACATTCGTATCTGGTATCGGTTGCTCATCGCGCTTCATCTACTATATGAAGACCTTCGGTTTCCACACCATCCACGGTCGTGCAAACGCTATTGCAACAGGTATCAAGACTGCAAACCCAGACCTTTCAGTATGGGTATGTACTGGTGACGGTGACTCATTGGCTATCGGTGGTAACCACTTTATCCACGCTATCCGCCGTAACATCGACCTTAACGTTATCTTGTTCAACAACGAGATTTACGGTTTGACAAAGGGTCAGTACTCTCCTACCACCAAGTTGGGTAAGGTTACAAAGACATCACCTTTTGGTACTGTTGAGAAGCCATTTACTCCAGGTGAGTTGGTAATCGGTGCAAAGGGTACGTTCTTCGCTCGTACTATCGATCAGGAGGTAATGCTTACCAAGGAGTGCTTGTTGGCAGCAGCAAAGCATAAGGGTATGGCTGTTACCGAGGCGTTGGTTAACTGTATGATCTTCAACGATAAGACTCACGCATTGTTTGCTGGTGATAAGGCTACTCGCGAGGAGAACACTATCCACCTTAAGCACGGTGAGAAGATGCTCTTTGGCAAGGAAAACAAGAAGGGTTTGGTATTTGAGAATATGCGCTTGAAGGTTGTAACTATCGGTGAGGATGGCTACACTCTCGACAATGTGCTTACTCACGATGCTAAGACTGCAGACACTACCCTACACTCAATGCTTGCAGCTATGAAGTACCCAGAGTACCCAGTAGCAGTAGGTGTTATCCGCGACGTTGACGACGAGAATGTATACGACGTTAAGGTTGCAGAGCAGGTTGAGCAGGTTAAGGCAACTGCAAAGATTAAGTGTGTTGATGATCTTCTTCGCTCAGGTCAGACTTGGGAGATTAAGTAATCTTACAACACTAATAATGAATGGCGTATCCTAAGGGTACGCCATTTTTGTTTGACACCAGCGGTAAAATATATCTACCTTTTGCAAGAAATTGTTTCTTGTAAGAAGAGGTTGATGCAACGCTTTATTTGAAGCACAACCCAATTTCTTGTCAGAAGGGGCATAAATAATTAGTAATTAGTAGAGAGTAATTAGTAATAGTTTTGCTTGGAACAAGCGATATATAAACATTAAGGGCAGCACGACCGAATTTCTTGTCAGAAGGGGTTAGATTTGTTCTATCGCAAAAGAAGATCCCCACGGGATAGTACCGAAGTACAGCCCGTGGGGTCTTACTTTTGGGATGGGACAAAGATATGCCCCTTATCACAAGAAATTATTACTCCTCGAAAGAGTGGATAACAACACCTGAGCGCAACTTAGGCTCAAACCAAGTAGTCTTTGGAGGCATAATGTTGCCAGTGTCAGCGATGTCGAATAGCTGCTGCATAGATACTGGGTACAATGCGAAAGCAACCTTCATCTCGCCGCTGTCAACACGCTTCTGCAACTCGCCCAAACCACGGATACCGCCTACGAAATCGATACGCTTTGAGGTACGAAGATCAGCGATACCAAGAACCTTGTCAAGAA
>JAGCKG010000026.1 GCA_017647625.1 Alistipes sp.
ATTATCTCTTATGAGGGCGCAATGCGAGCATTGTAACCGAGTAAAGATAAGGAAGATGTCGAAATAGGCACAAAAGCAACCGAAATAGAATTTCCGAAACAACGAAAACTTTTATACTAATTTATAGAACATCCCTTAATAGATTACTTCTGGCACTCAGCGCAGCAAGCCTCTGCCTCAACAACCTCTGCTGGAGTCTCAGCACACTCCTTACAACACTCCTTCTTCTCTGTGCACTCAGCACACTCAGCCTTCTGCTCGCACTCAGCACAGCAAGCCTCCTTGCACTCTGGAGTCTCAGCACAGCACTCAGCACAGCACTCAGTTGCAGTCTGCTCCTCAGCGTTGTTAGCCTTCTTATTCTGACCGCCACAAGAAACCATTGCTACAGCAGCGAACAATACTGCCAATGTAAAAATCTTCTTCATAATCACAAACATATTTAATTAATAAAAAGCGATATTCTTCTCTTGGGTTAGCAACCGATAGATGCAAAAGTAGTAATTATTTTCTATTCCGCCAACATTTTGAACAAAAAAGTATCTTTTATGGCAACTATTCCACTACAACGATAGGCAGTGCCAAACTATCCACTGGCTCAACAATAGGTGTAAGAGGTGCTGTCAACGCCTCAAGTTGTATGCTCTCGCGACGAGGAAATGCCTTGGGATAGTTGCCCAAAATCTTGGCCATAAGGATCTGTGCCTCCTCCATCGACAGACAGTCGCCAACCGAGACCTTGAAGTATGGACTCTCGTAGACCATATAGGCATTGATACGCGGATAGAGCGACTTAAACTCCTGAAGCACAGCATCTGCATTATCGCCAGCATACTGACCATTATCCGAGAAGATAACAATGCGAAAACCACTAATCTCCTTACTGCGACGTTGTGCCTCAACCGCAGATACAGCATCGCGAACACCCTCTCCCTCGATAACAACAACGCTACCCTCCTGCTCCACAGCATTAATAAGTCCGCGCTTCATCTGCTCCACATTTTGCGCCGATGCCGAAAGGGCAAAACAGAGCGCAACAATAAAAATAAAGTATCTCATATCTACTAAGTTACTTAATTTATGAGTTGTTTCAATATTCCAATCTCGCTATCGGGCAACGATAACTGCTCGAACAACACATCTATAGGCACACCCCTCTGTGTTACGGTACGCTTAAAGAGCGGAGAGCCTGCACGCACGCTATAGTCGATGGTAATATCATCCCTATTACCCGTTGCTATGCGACCTATGATGCCCACAATGGAGAACATCGAGTGCGATGTAACTCGCAATGGCACAAGCACCTCGGATGTAGCCCTGCGAGGCACCACAACCTTATCTCTTAACGATATGGTAAGTCGCTTTGTGCCAGCGACATATATATCGACCTCTGCCTCTGCCACAACCATACGCCAGCAACTACTGTTTGTAGCCTTGACCCATAGGTTCATACCCGATGTCGACATATGCGTCACACGCTTAAAGCCATCGAACGTCACGCGCTCCCTACCACCACACGCCTGAGCAGGAACAATGGCAAGTAGCACGAAACAGACAACCGCTATGACACCTCGTAACCTCTGCATACTCGCTATTTTGTTGCGTCGTAGATATATGCTATACCGAAACTCTGCGAGCGAGTCTTGACACTCTTAAAGCCCACACCGCGCAACATATCGGCAAAACGCTCTGGCGATGGGAACTCCTCAACCGAGTCGGGGAGGTATGTATACGCCTGCTTATCCTTTGATATCATACCACCGATGCGAGGAAGGAGTCTGTGGGCATACTGACTATACACCCAACGCACAAGTCTACTTTTAGGCATCGAGAACTCCAACACCACAAGTTTACCCCCTTGTTTTAGCGTACGATATATCTCACTAAGACCGCGCTCTATATTCTCGAAGTTACGCACACCGAAGGCTACGGTAACAGCATCTATACTCTCGGTGGTCACCATATCGAGATTTTCGGCATCGCCCTTCTCGAGCATTATGCGCTCCTCCAAGCCCTGCTTCTCCACCTTACGACGTGCTACAGCAAGCATCTCCTCCGAGAGGTCCACTCCCAAAATCTGTGTGCGGTCGACACGCTTTGCCATTGCTATCGCCAAATCGCCCGTACCCGTTGCCACATCCATAATCTTATGTGCCTTCGAGCGACGTACAATACGCATAACACGTCGTCGCCATACGCGGTCGATGTTGAGCGACATAATGTGGTTTAGTTTATCGTATGTAGGTGCGATGTTGTCGAACATCTGCTCCACCTGCTCCTTTTTACTCTGCTCCTCGTTATATGGTTTCATAACTTAAGGGATGTTCTATAAATTAGTAAATTAAGTTTAACAATAGGAGGTTGTATTTTATCTTTCGGTCGCTTTTGTGTCTATTTCGACATCTTCCTTATCTTTACTCGGTTACAATGCTCGCATTGCGCCCTCATAAGAGA
>JAGCKG010000027.1 GCA_017647625.1 Alistipes sp.
ATCTGTTTCGAGGGCGCTATGCGGGCATAGCAACCGAGAAAAGATATGAAAGATGCCGAAATAGACACAAAAGCGACCGAAAGATAAAATACAACCTCCTATTGTTAAACTTAATTTACTAATTTATAGAACATCCCTATAATAGGTTAAGTTCCAAAAGTGCCTCTTCGCTCATCATAGACTTATCCCACTGTGGCTCGAACGTAAGGGTGATGTTTACCCTCTCCACGCCCTGTACCTTGCTTACCTCGCGATGGATATCCTCCAAGAGCATATCTGCCATAGGACAGTTAGGTGCTGTGAGTGTCATAATGATATCTGCTGTACCTGATGGCTCGAAGTTAATCTCATAAATAAGACCGAGGTCGTAGATATTTACTGGAATCTCAGGGTCATAGATATTTTTGAGTGTGAGAACGATGTTCTTCTCAACCGTTAGTATCTCCTCTGGTGTCATTATATATATTACTTTGTGTTATCTTACTTAGTTATTCTTCTGTGCAAAAACTCTTGCATCGAGTTTCATCTGTGCAATCATAGCGCGTAGGCCATTACTGCGTGTAGGTGATAGGTTTTCGCCAAGACCTATAGCGTCGATAAAGTATAGGTCAATGTTAGCAGCCTCCTCTGGGGTACGACCATTCATCACGCTGATAAGCAGTGCTATGATGCCCTTTGTGATGATAGCGTCGCTATCTGCGCTGTAGAACATCTTACCATCCTTAAGTTCTGATGATACCCATACGCGCGACTGGCAACCTTCGATAAGGTACTTATCGGTGCGCTTCTGTGGGTCTATCTCTGGGAGAGAGTCGCTGAGGCTGATGATATAGTCGTACTTATCCAACCAGTCGTCGAACATAGCGAACTCCTCGATTATTGCATCCTGAATTTTATCGTTTGCCATTATATATCAATATTTTATATTATCTGTTTTGTACTATCTAAACTCATATAGTGCAGTCTCGGTTGCTGCCCAAGGTCTCTCGATGCCGAGCATATAGGCGAGTGTTGGGGATAGTGCCGATACACTTACCTCGCGCTCGACGCTTTGTGCCTTGCCACCGCGATATATCATCAGTGGTACGTTTCTATCGTAGTTATATCCACCATCTGATGATGAGCGTATACCCTCTCTCTCAAAAATCCAACCAGGAAGAAGGTCTATAACGACATCTCCCGAGCGTGTAGGGTTGAAACTCTGCTGTATAAGACGGCTACGACCTGCACCAAAGTAGGTATTGCGTAGTGCTGTAGCCGATATTGCTGATGATACGCCACGCATCTGTAGTAGGAATGTGGCTACCTCCTCGCGGATGGTGGCTATATCCATACGTTTGCTGTTTAGGAGAGTATGGTTGAGGTACAATGCCTTATTTGCAAAGCCGAGGATATATCTATCCGAGCCGTACTTGGCACCAAGAAAGGCATTTACCAATACCTCCATCTGTCCGATGTTAAATCTCTCGCGTGTGGCACTATTCTTAAGGTTATATGATGGTGATGTGCCGTGATATGAACTAAGTGTTACCACCACATCCTCCTTATGCTTAAACTGCGCATATAGGCGTACAAGGAAGTCCTCGATATCCTTATCCAAGCGGTAGAGCATATCCTCGTACTCCATAGACTCTGTGCCGTAGGTCTCGGCAATGTATCGTGCTGTATCCAACGAGATATTGAGAATGTCGGGATGCTCATCTCTGCCTAATGACTCCTTTGTGATGTACTGAAAGGCGAACTTTAGCAACATTGTGTTTCCCGCTGGGGTGTAGCACATCTTGCCGTAGTCGCTATTGGCAAGGTGAAGGTTTATGTCGCTGATAAGTGTTGTGGTCTTACCCGTAATACCCTCCAACACTGCTACTTCGGAGTTGGTGTAGTGCTGTGCAACGTATATAGGTCGCCAGCGTTTCATATGGTACATCTTATTCTCCTCCTCGCGGTTGTACTCTGCTATCCACTTTGGCAGACTCTCGGCATATGCCGAAGATGTTGTCCAGCGTGTCTGCTTGCTCTCTGCCCAGTATGCTACACCCTGCTTACCAGTAAGGAGTATTGCCGAGAGAGGGTCTACAGCAATGGTGCAACTCTTGCTTTGGCTATCGTGCATAACGAGCATATCGCCAATAGTAGGTGCGCTAAGACGGTGTGGCGAGTATTTGCCAGTGCCAGTGCTTGGTTCTACAGCGTGTGCCTTGTTGTCGAAGATAAGTTCGACATATGAACCGTCGACATAGTTCCACCAGTGTGTGCCTACGATGCCGTGTGTCGCAGGCTCGGTACCTGTGGCTATTGTTGCAAGACCTGCGGCTGTGGATGTGTTGGCATAGTCGAGATAGGCATTGCGGTATCTCACGCCACTCTCCATAAGGAGTTTAAAACCTCCATCCGAAAAGTTTGCTGAGTATCTGTCGAGGTCACTATCGCTGAGTGAGCCAACGATGATGTTAACCACAAGGCGTGGCTTATCAGCGAGGGCTGTGGTGTAACTAAGTAGTGCAATGGCTACCAACGATAGCGTCTGTAGTATTAGTCGTCGCATAGGCTATTTTTGTAAAACCCGCAAATTTACAAATTTATTTGTAACATCTGCTCGAAATAACTCTTTTCTTCTGAAAAATCTACCTCTTTTAACTCAGCGATGGCGTCGAGTTGCTGACGGCAGAAATTTTTGTACGCTTCAGATGTGGGGTTTAAGGGTCTGTGGTGGCGTGCCTGCACAATCTCCAATACCTCGCTTCGTTGTTGCTTGGCGCGCTCGGACAATGCTACCAAGAAGAACTTCTCGGCAATATACTCTACAGCCTGAGCCGATGGGTGTAGCATATCCGCGTCGTAGAAACGGTAGTCGCGTAGGTCGTCCATAACTATCTCATACGAAGGGAAGTAGCCTACACGTTCTGGATATTTGTGCATAACCTTGTCTATCGCTACACGAAGCAATGCCTTGCTAAGGGAATTTCCCTCCAAGCCGTCGTTCAGGTGGCGCACAGGGCTTACCGTAAAGAGTATCTTTGCCGTTGTGAGATTTACAATCTCCTCTAAACTCTCCACAATCTGCTCCAAGGAGAGTAGCTCTGTAGTAAAGTTTTTGGCTCCAACTTGATGGCAGTTCGCAACTACCTCGCCACGTTGATCACGCCAAACATAGGCACTACCCAATGTGACGATAATAAGTTTAGCCCTTCGTATCTTCTTGCAACCCTTCGACAAGGCTTCCTGCATAACAGAAATGGCCTCTTTGGGTGTCGCTCCCGATAGCGAGGAGTGGAACATAAAACTTACATAGCGACCATTGCGTTCGAATATATCGCTCTCTGCAATAGGTGTTTGCAGGGTCATTAGTCGGAGACTCTTGGCTATAGATGCTGGGTTGAAGAGTATGCCAGTGGGGTTGTCTGCGACACTGAATTTTGACTCCTTTAGTTTTGTGGCGATGTTAGATGCGAAGCACGAGCCGAGACATACGATGTTGTCGCTGTACTCTATCTTCTCGCTCCAAGGTGCTATGGTTATCTCTGTACGAAATTTCATATCATATTTATTTGGCTACAAAGATACACAGATATTCAATACTTTTTTGTATCTTTGTTGTCTAAATGTCAAAAACTATAAGTATGAAGAAGAATATTGTATCATCATTTGATGTAGATCACCGCACGCTCGATGCTGGCTTGTATCTACGCTCGGTATATACTATCAACGATACCTATCAGGTGCGTTCTTGGGACTTGCGTTTCCGCGCCCCTATGGCTCACGCTCCACTTGGCTCTGGCGAGGTGCATACCATTGAGCATCTTATGGCCTACTACCTCCGTCTCGATGAGAAGATCGGAGCATCTATTGTCTCATTCTGCCCTATGGGTTGTAAAACAGGTTTCTACCTATCTACTATGCAGAATGTTGAGGCGGAGGATATCCGTCAGGCATTGGCTAAGGTCTATAAGAATGTGTTCCCACTAAAGTCGGCTAACGATGTGGTGGGTCTTAACGAGATTCAGTGTGGTAACCCTGGTTTGTATGCTATCGACACTACTAATGCTGCTATGGCAGAGTATATGCGCACATTGTTTACTGCACCAGAAGCAGAGGAGTTGGGTATAGGTAAGGTTTACGAAAAGTGGTGGTAGTATGCGTATTCTAATCTGTGCGCCTACATCGCGCGAGTACCGCGCTATGCGCTATGCCTTGGATAAGGCTACAAACCTAAAGCATACCTATGACCTTGCAGAGGTGGGTATCGGAAAGGCGTTGTCATCGGCTGGCGTTGCGCGAGCCTTGACTCTCGCAACCGAGAAATATGATATGTTGGCTGTTATCGGCTTTGCTGCTTCGGCACTTGGTCGTAAGCAGGGCGATATAGTTATGCCAAGTCGTGCTATCCACCACGATGCTATCATCCCAGAGGGTTTCTGCCCAGAGATTACCGACCCAAGAGCGTTGCAGGGTAGGGATGCTGAGACGGTATTTACTGGCGATTCGTTTGTAAATGCTGATATCATCCGCGAGATTAAGTCGCGCTTTGGTGTTGAGGTAGGTCTGTTCGATATGGAGATTGCGGCTATCTGTCAGGTGGCAGAGTTGTACGAAAATATCCCTGTTGTGGCTGTTAAGTATATATCGGACGTTCCAGAGGAGGGACACTCGGAGCAGTCGTACGATGAGTTTGCAGATGCTCACTCCGACTTCACTCCGCTACTTGAGCGTTTGGAGATGTTGTAAGATAATCGGCTTAAAAATAGATGTGGCTGTCTGAAATTTCGGACAGCCACATTTGTGTTAGTTTATACGGAAATCTTCAAGAATCATAGCACCTTCGTAACTACCAGTAATCTTATTACCCTTATCATCTATAAGGTCGAATGTCGCCTTGTGGAGTCCATCGCCTATATCCTCAATCGTTACCGAGCCACCGAATACAGGTGCTGTTGCGCCACTATGGTCATTGCTCGTTAGGCGGGTATACCACGAGTAGGCTTGGTAGCCATCTTCGTCAAAGCCTCCATTGATAAGAACTTTGCTATCGTTGATATTGTCCGATGCGGTGTATGTGCCAAGGGGAATCTCATAGATATGCTCTGGGTGCATAATCTCGATGTATAGTTGCTCCTTGGTGGTGTACTGCTGAAAGTATATGCCCCACATATAGTTGCCCGTATGGTAGTAGTCGCCAAAGCAATCTGCATAGCATAGCGAACTATCGCTACTGAACACGACCTTGATATCGCCCTCAAGTGTCGATAGTGGGTTTTCGGGAAATATCGGTGTTTCAGGCTCTTGTGGCGTCTCGGGTACTTCGGGTGTTGGCTGTGGTGCTGGCTCTTGTGTCTCTGGCTTGCACGCAAACAGCAGACCCGCTATAGCAACTCCTATTAGCACTCTTGCAATCTTCATAATCTTTAGGGATGTTCTATAAATTAGTAAATTAAGTTTAACAATAGGAGGTTGTATTTTATCTTTCGGTTGCTTTTGTGCCTATTTCGACATCTTCCTTATCTTTACTCGGTTACAATGCTCGCATTGCGCCCTCATAAGAGATAA
>JAGCKG010000028.1 GCA_017647625.1 Alistipes sp.
CCCAAATCAGCATACTCATCGCCACCATTAAACAACTCCCCAAGCCAATTGCGATCTTTGGTCTTGACTCGCATATTAGAGATAGCATCCTTGAGATTGTCATAAGGTTTGAACTCCATAACAGGTTTTCCATCATTACCAAACCTTACACCTCCGTGCATCTGGTTCATTATCGCCTCCTTCGATGCCTCAAAGTCCTTAAGTGCATCCTGCATTGCCTTAAGGTTGCTTAGAAAGTTGCCAAATGGGTTTGGACCAAATATTGTACCCTCGACACTATCTATGCGTGCCAACTTATGTAGGCGTACAAGCTCATCGTTCAATTCCTTAAATTGTCGCTTTGTCTCCTCTACCTCATCACTCTGTCGGAAGAGGTTGAAAAGCGTTGATACTACTTGTATCGCAGCACTTATAGCAGCTAAGATAAGCGATGCTTTCTCCATAGCCGAGATAGCTGTTGCGCCTGTCCACGCTGCATCTGTTATCTTCTTGATTACTACAACAAGGTTAAGTCCACTGCTTGCAAGTTGCGCGATAGAGCGTAGGCTGTTGCCTAAGTCCTCATCTAACTCCGCAATGCCATCTGCCGCCTCATTGGCTGCTCTGGCTATCTCTTGGAATGTCTGCACTGACTCTTCCCAATTCTTATCGTTCACCTCTTCCTTAGCCTTGCCAGCAGCTTGCTCAAGCAACTTAATCTTAGCTCTAAGCTCGTTTATTTCGTTCTGGAGTTGCTTAGCATCCTCGCTATCCGAACTATCCAGCGCATTAAATGCTGCTTGCTTGGCATCAACTTGACCCTTTAGGTCGGTTAGCAACTTATCTATCTCCTCCGCAGTCTTGGCGGCAAGCTCCTCGGCATAGCCTGATGCCAGCAAAGTGTACTCAGCAAGGAGAGCATCACGCTCTGCCTCTAATGCCTTTCTCTCTCCAGCAGTCTCGGCATCTGCTATCTCGGCGTTGTACTTGTCGGTGATAGCTTTCTGCTTCTCCTTAAATGTACCGTATTGGATAAGGTACTCATTCCACGCCTCTTGACTTTTCTTGGTCTCTGCGGCTATGCGCGCGCTCTCCGATGCGTTAGCAGCATTGATATCTCTATCTCTATTGGCTTTGTTGGCGGAACGCATTGCAGCAATAGCGTCCTCCTCCTGCTTGGTTAGCATACCACCGCGCAGCTTGCGTAGCTCCTCCTCTCGCTTGGTTATTGCCTGCTCCTCAAGGTCGTAGTCAAGGTTTATCTGTGCAATCTTCTTTTGTATGCCCTCTGCCATAGCATCTATCTCTGCCTGTGTTTTGGCTTTCGTAGCATCCGCAACAAGACGTGCGCTGGTGTTGGCTATCTGCTTAGCGCGCAACTCCGCTGTTCGTAGCTCCTCCTGCGTCTGCTCGTCGTTCTGCTTGATATTAGCTGCCTTAAGGGTGTCATCAGCTTCTTGCTGCTTAGCATCGCGCAGGTCAAAGTAAGCATCGGCTAGGTCGCGTGTTGCTTTTGCCTCTGCTTCTAACTTTTTTCTTTCTGGGTTGTCAGATGTATTGATAGTGTATCCAGTAGTTATCACACCTGACCTCGTCCTTGTATAAATAGGCGTGGTACTCGTTGTAATTTTTTGGGGTAATTTACTTGCTTCCGTCTCTGCTATGATAGCCTTCTCATACTGCTCGACTGCGAGCTTCTGTGCTGCTATAGCCTCGGCACGTAGGCGCAATGCTTTGAGGAATGCCTCAGTGCCCTCACCCGAGAAGAAATTCTCGGCATCGTTAACACTATTTATCGACACCCCCAAGTCATCGAATGCTGATTGATTGTCACGCACGAATTGCTCCTGCTCCGTGAGGTCGTCGCGTATAGCTTCAAACTCCCTGCGTAAAGACTCGTACTTGCCAATCTCCTTGCCTATGCCTAAGCCATTCTTCTCGATAGCGGCATTAAGGCCTTCAGTTGCCTCCTTAACCGAATCTACGGCATCCTTGCCCTTGAATAATGAAACGACCCAATTCGCGATCTCCTTGCCGTACATTGACAGTGCTGTGACGCCTAGCACAAGTGCTGTCTGCCAACTGAACAAAGAGCCTGCTATCTGCTTCAGTACTGATGTGGTAGGTTTGCCCTGTGCAGCGAGGTTTTTGTTCTCCGCGTTTACTTGCTTTATTTGGTCGGCAAGAATAGGCAGGTTGTTCGATACAGCAAGGAAGAACGTGTTAAGACCCATTGATGCTGCAGGTAACTCGCGCACCAATTGCTGGGTTGCGGTATTCAACCCATTGAATTGTCGCGCTGCCTCGGCTACCTTTGGTGCATTATTCCCAATACTATCAAATGGGTTGGGGATGTTGTCCATCTTAGCACCAGCCTGCTGAGCCTGCTTAACAAGCTCGTTAAATGCTTTCTTCGCTTGCGCGATATCCATCTCAAGCTGCTTGTTGTCAAGACCTATGCTAAACTTGTATTGTCCATTTTCTGCCATTACCCAAACATTATCTTGTGAACTGCTTCTTTGTTCTTAGGATCGGATGCGTTAATCTTTTTTTCGTTACCCTTGTTGCTTGTAGTGCTTGGTATTACCGCATTGTATAGCATTATGCTTCGATAACTCATATTGAGGATGGTGTCTATATCATCACCATAACACTTGCGGAAACCTCCTATTATTGCCCAGATACTGTCGTTTTCTGGGTCTTTGCCACTTTCGTCGGCTTCGTCAGATTGATGCTTGTTAGGAAAGTGGCGAGCGCGAAAAAATGGTCTGCTTGCATCATTGATAGCATCGTCGCTACCGCTGATGATAACTCACTAATTTCCACATTCATCATAGCCTCTGCGATGCGCTTCTTCATATCGACTTTAACCTTACGTGTCGTAACAACCTTGCGCTTGCGAGGTATTATGCCAAGCCACTTTGTAGTGACAATTTCTTCAACAGCAATATCCTCTTCAGCCACTAAGCGTTGCGCACCAAGTATGAGGATGGCTGCTATATCTGCCAACCCTCTATAGTGTCGTGCCTCGCGCAATGCATCGTTGACAGCGTTGTCCTCATCAAATACAACTTTGGGTAGGTACGATACTTCCTCGCTTACAAGGATGAGCGTTGCCAATGTTGGCGGTGCAATGAGATACTCTACGCCACCTATTGTGATTGCTTTTACGCGCTCCAATACAGCATCTGCCGTAGCACTCTCTATTGTCTGTGGTCTATTCTTTGCCATATTTTTAATTTTGTTAGTCGCTGGGAGGAGACTCGAACTCCTATCTCACACACCTGTGTGTAGCGGTTTTGCATTAGCCTACCCAGCGGAGGTTATACCTCTTACCTTACGACTTTGGAGCAGGGTAAGGCTTACAGATGATAGCATCTGGATCGTTCTTGCCAGGTTTGATTGCGTCAAATGTGTAACGCAACATCTTACCTTCAGAAGCACTCCAACGCTCCGATACTGTTACATTAGTCTTGTCGAGCAAGAAACCCTCGCAATCTGGGTCTTCGGGAGTAAGACGCACAGCGTAGTTGTCGTTGATGATACCGTTAATATCGGCAATAGGTCGTGTGTCGCCCTTCTTCACAAACAACTCAAGTACGAATACATACTTGTTAGCCTTGCGTCGTGCATCCACAACGCCACCACCTTCCTCAGTAGCCTCGATAAGCTCACCTTCGGTAACATCCAACCTTGCAGAGTCCTCCTTGATCTCACCAAATGGAGCCCATCCGGTATCGCCCGCAGGACCATTACCTGTGGTTGTGTCTGTCTTCGCGTACTCCACTTTGGGTTTACCCCAAGATAATACAGCCATATACTTTCGTTTTTAGAAGTGTTAATCTTTGAATTGATATTCCAACTGCACCACAACGAAGTGCTGATGTATAGCCTCGTCATTGTCGGTGCTTATGGTGCGCAAGAGTTTGAACTTGTAATTGGCGCGCGATGTGGTTAATGATTGTACCCAGTGGTCTGCAAGGACTTCGATATGCGATGTTCTTTGTCCATCTTCGACATACACTCCATTGTTGTATGGTGTGATATCTGGGACAAAGATATTGAGCGTCACAGCTCCGCGCTCCACCTGCGCTGGCGTACCCGCAACAAATGTCACTACGATATCTTCAAGACGTGAGTCGCGTGGTCTGTAACCATTGCGATACACCTCGCCCGATAGCTCCGCACATAGTTCGCTATCGGCAAGCAATGCCATAATATCTGTCTGTACCTTGTGAGCTGTTAGCATATCTACTTACCTTGCAATTCCAACAATAAATCTTCAACAGCCTGC
>JAGCKG010000029.1 GCA_017647625.1 Alistipes sp.
AATTTCTTGTCAGAAGGGGTTAGATTTGGCTCTGACACGAAAAATGGCGGATGGGACATACTTTGCGTATTTCCCATTCGCCAGTTTGACTGAAGAGTCGAAGATGACCCCTTATCACGAGAAATTTCTTGTCAGAAGGGCGCCGAGTGCTACACTCGGCGAAAAAGGCGACGATGGGTAGTACTTAACGTACGTCCCATTGTCGCCTTTTTAGTTAGGGGCCGCAATCGACCCCTTATCACAAGAAATTATTACTCTTCGTCAGTATCAGTGTAAGCCTTAAGCAACTTATCCTGAACATCTGCTGGCACCTGCTCGTAGCTTGCAAACTGCATAGTGTAGGTTGCAGCACCAGAGGTTAGAGATGATAGAGATGTTGAGTAGCGATATAGCTCTGCAAGTGGCACGCGAGCGTTAAGGCGATCGAAGCCCTTATCAGACTCCATACCCATAATCATCGCACGACGGTTCTGGAGGTCGCTCATAACAGCACCCATATACTCGCTTGGAGTAAGTACCTCAACATTGTATACAGGTTCCATAATCTTAGGACCAGCGTTACGGAAGGCATCCTTGAATGCGTTACGCGCAGCAAGCTTGAACGAGATCTCGTTAGAGTCTACTGGGTGCATCTTACCATCGTAGATAACAACGCGGATATCGCGAGCGTAAGAACCAGTAAGTGGACCCTCATCCATCTTCTCCATAATACCCTTCAAGATAGCAGGCATAAAGCGAGCATCGATAGCACCACCAACGATAGAGTTGTAGTACTGAAGTTTACCGCCCCAAGGCATATCGTACTCCTCCTTACCCTTGATGTTCACGGTGATCTCCTTGCCGTTAACCTTATACTTGGTTGGCTCTGGCATATCGTCGTAGTAAGGCTCGATAACCATATGTACCTCACCAAACTGACCTGAACCACCAGACTGCTTCTTATGACGGTAGTCTGCCTGAGCTACCTTAGTGATAGTCTCACGATATGGAATCTTAGGAGCGAAGTACTCGAGCTCCATCTTATTCTCTGTAGACAAACGCTGCTTGAGGATGTTGAGGTGGTGCTCACCCTGACCCTGAATGATGGTCTGCTTAAGCTCCTTAGAGTACTCTACAAGGATTGTAGGATCCTCATACTTAGCATCGTTAAGCAACTTACCGAGCTTCTCCTCGTCGCTCTGCTCCTTAGCCTTAACAGCTGCACGGTAGCGTGGCTCTGGGAATACGATAGGCTCAACAGCAACAGGTGCAGATGGTGCAGCAAGAGTATCGTTAGTGCGTGTACCCTTCAACTTAACAGTGCAACCGATATCACCAGCAGATAGCTCAGCAACCTTAACGCGGTTCTTACCTGCTACAGCGAACAACTGTGAAAGCTTCTCCTTGTTGCCAGTACGAGAGTTTACAAGCTCCATACCCTCGGTAACCTTACCACGAACTACGCGGAAGTAGGTAATCTCACCGATATGCTGTTCAATCTGGCTCTTGAATACGAATACTACAGTTGACTCTGTGTCGTTAGCCAAAAGCTCCTCACCCTCAGTTGATAGGAATGCAGGTGCCTTCAATGGACCTGGACCTACGTTGATGATGAACTCCATAAGACGCTTTGTACCGATGTCGCGCTTACCTGAAGCACAGAAGATAGGCATAATATCACGCTTAGAAACACCAAGCTTCAAACCTGCACGGATATCGTCCTGTGTAAGAGAACCCTTCTCGAAGTACAACTCCATAAGAGCGTCATCATATACAGCAGCAGCCTCAGCAAGCTCCTGATTAAGAGCATTTGCGCGCTCCAACTCGCTCTCTGGGATAGGATACTCCTCGCGCTTACCATTCTCATCAACGAACTTGTACAACTTCATCATCAAAACATCGATGAATGAGTCGAAGCCAGAACCCTGGTTTACAGGATACTGCACGATAACAGGCTTAACAGAAGAGTTAGCACGAACGCCCTCTACTGTAGCATCGAAATTAGCCTTGTCGCCATCAAGCTGGTTAACAACACCGATAAGAGGCTTGTTAAGGATACGAGCGTAGCGTGACTGAAGCTCAGAGCCTACCTCCCAGCCGTTCTGTGCATTAAGCACCATCACACCGATATCACCAACCTTGAACGCAGAGAACAACGAACCACAGAAGTCGTCTGAACCTGGGCAGTCGATGATATTGAGTTTACGATCCATAAACTCGGTAAAGAGGGTTGTTGAATAGATCGAGCGTTTGTACTCGTGCTCGATATCTGTGTTGTCCGAGATTGTATTGTTATTCTCGATACTACCCCTGCGGTCAATCACTTTACCCTCGAAAGCCATTGCCTCTGCAAGGGTAGTTTTTCCGGCGCCGGGCGCACCAATAAGAACGATGTTCTTAATCTCTTTTGCTGAATAGTTTTTCATAGTATATTAGTTTTTAGGTTTTTTCTTTGGTCTCAAGCCCTTGATTTCGGAATATTTTGCATCCTCAACCAACTCTTAAGTGCCTTTGTGGAATATAAAGTTAAGCACTTTTTTCCGAACGACAAAATAAATAACCAATTTTTTTCACAAATAGGTTATTTTCCTCGCTTTTGAGCAACCATAGGCATACTCCTATATTTATATATATAGGCAATAACCTCACCAACCCCAAAAACTACAACACCATATTATTCCCCATTATTGCATATTTATCCATATTAAGAATATGGTTTTTATTGCACAAAAGTATGGTCTAATTCTTTTTTACTGACGGAAACGTATATATACAAAAAGGGCGTGTTCACAAGATTTATGAACACGCCCGATATATGTAAGGCAACGATTACAACTCTGTAACCTTAACCTTCTCAGGTACTACCAATGATGCTGGAAGTACAGAACGAGTACTCTTTGACTCCTCGTCAAGTCTCTCCTTTAGCGCGCGAAGCTCCTCGATATCAGACTTGTTCTCGGCTGTAGGCATAGTTAACAAGCGACCGATATAACCCGCCTTACCTTCAGCATCCTCCGCGTGTACCATTGCTGTACGGCTGAAGTTCCAGTCTGAAAGGTAGAATGTGTATGGCTGTGAAAGTGAGCAAGTCTTCCAAATACCATTTGTTATACTCCACAAATATGCATCTGGATACTCAAGGATATCTGAGCAGTCGCCCTCGAGCATTGTTGTGTAGAGCTCCGATGCACCATCATAGCCAGCATACTTAACAACAGTGATTGCACGACCTGCAGTCAACGACTTATCGCCCCAGATAGAACCAGCCTCATCATCGCCAGAGTAGTAACCTACAAGTTCAACGGTTGGGTGGATACTACCAAGCGTGCCTGTGCGGGCAACAGCATCGAAAGTGAAGGTCTTAACAACGTGACCTGTGTTGATATCAAGAGCATATACATATACCATATACTCTGTATCGATCTTCAAGCCCGACAAGCTGAATGTCTGTGTACCATTGCTATAATACTGATCAAGAACCTCTGCCTCGATAGTAGATATATCGAACTTCAAAGTCTCCTCCAAATAGTAGTCGAACTCCTCGTTCACAGCAGCGATGCAAGCCTCCTCGTTGTACTCCTCCTTGATGCAAGCACCAGGTACATAGTAGATAGTTGGATCAGACGATGTAACGGTCAATGTAAAGCCGTATGGAGTGATGCTTGTTGCATTTACCGAGAACTGCACATCCTCAACGCTACCGCCTGGGAGTGTTTTGAAGGTCGCCATATATGCCTCTGTGGTAATACCACCCTCATAACCGAATGCTATGATGCAGTACTCCATATCTGCTGCTGGGAGCGACTTTGGCTTAGAAGCGAAGTCTACAAAACCCTTGGTATTTGCCATAACGCCCATCCAGCCTGGACCCCACTGGTCTACCATCTCGTGCATAACCTCATCAGCGGTAGAAACACCGTCGTAAGGCTGTACGATACATACATAGTAGTCATCATCGTTCGATGGAGTTACAGTAAACGATACAGACATCTGCTGTACATCGTACACCTGAATATCGAAGTACATCTCCGATGGCTCCGCCTCTTCTGTAGTATATGTGCCAGAGGTGATATCTGTAGTGATAATGATACCCTCCTCATCCATAATCATACCTGCGATGAAGTAGTAGTACTCAGTATTAGCAAACAAACCCTTAGCACCCACTGACAAGTCGCCACTATGAATCAATGCTGAGACCACCTGCGCCGCTGTGTAGCCCTGCTGAAGATAGGTGTTAATCTCCTGCTGGAAATACTCCTTATAGAACTCGCCCTCGCTCTTGTTACCATCACCAACCTGGCTATCGTAGTACTCCTTGGTAACAGTGCATAGATACCATAGCATATCCTTATCAGAAGGATATACGTTAAATGTAACATTGTTGTACAACACGCGAGTGGTTACATCAAATGTGCAGTCGCTCATCTCAACGCTCAATGTTGTGAAAGGCACCTTTACCAACTCAGTAGAGTTTGTAAAGCCATCCTCGCTCTCCTCAACACCAAATACTACGATGTAGTAGTCAGACTCCAAGCCGAGACCTGAAATCTTGTCATCAATAATATCGCCACTATCCACAACATCTGGCATATACTCTGCAAGGGTCTTACCCTTCTTCGATGCCTCGCTTTCCAAGTCACTAATGATGGTCTCTACAAGGTACTCATCCTTACGATACGACTCTACAATCTCCTTCTCGTATACCATACATAGGTAGTCGATAGTAGGATCTGCAGGTGTTACCGAGAATGTCACTGAGCCACGAGTGACAGCGGTAATGTCCACCACGAATGGTGCAACGGGATTTGATGGATCTTCTGGGCCTGGCTTTGGTGTAGGCTTGTCGACGTCGTCGTTACCGCAAGCTACAGCCATAAGAGCCATAATAGTTGCAAATAGGGATACTAATCTTTTCATAATGCGCAAAATATAAAAAACTTTTAGACAAAGATATGAATGTTATTTTAATTGAGCAAAAAAATAGCAAAAAATCTTGAAATTATACCAATTAGCATTTGGCAATTAGTAATGGGTTAAAGACCTCTGCCCGTTTAGGAGAATCTTTGGGGACAAAGGGTAAACTGGAGATAATGAGACTTTTCCCAGCATCCCGAGTCACCACATAAATAAAGTCCCCAATTAGTCCTCTTACCAAGCCACACGCGCGCTTCACATTGCTTATTTTCCTTGTAATTATTTGTATTTCAGATTTTTTTACTACCTTTGCACTCCCAAGCAGGCACTTATGGGGTCGTAGCGATAGACTACGATTGAGTGGTGCTGAAGTTAAATATTTAATTATTAAACACTTATGAAGACAATTCAGATTAACGGTACTGCACGTAACGACTTCGGTAAGAAGTACGCAAAGGCAGCACGTCGCGAGGGTCAGGTACCTTGCATCGTTTACGGTGGTGGCGAGGAGAAGGCATTTTTCATCGACGCTAAGGAGCTCGGTCAGCTTATCTACACTCCTAACTCTTACATCGTTGAGCTTAACATCGATGGCGTTGTAGAGAAGGCAGTTATGCGCGAGGTTCAGTACCACCCAGTACGCGAGCAGGTTCTTCACGTAGATTTCTACCGTGTTCAGGAGGGTAAGCCAGTTGCAGTTAGCGTACCAGTACGCCTTACAGGTAATGCTGAGGGTGTTAAGGTCGGTGGTAAGTTGGCTCTTTCAGCTCGTAAGCTTACTATTAAGGCTTTGGCAGAGTTTATTCCAGATGAGATCGTTGTTGACGTTACTCCATTGAAGGTTGGTCAGACTATCTTCGTTGGCGACCTTAAGGAGGAGAACATTACTTTCGTAACTCCTGCTACTACTGCAGTATGTGCTGTTCGTGTAACACGTGCATCACGTGGTGCTGCAGCTGCGAGATAATCGTTGCATAAGGACTAAACCTATTTAAGGATGAAATATCTTGTTGTAGGGTTGGGCAATATCGGCTCAGAGTATGCCAACACCCGCCACAACATAGGTTTCAAAGTATTGGATGCCTTGGCTGAGGCATCCAATATCTCTTTTATGACCGTACGCTATGGCGATATGGCGACGTTGAAGCATCGTGGTCGCACCATCTACCTACTCAAGCCTTCGACATATATGAACTTGTCGGGTAAGGCTGTGAGATATTGGATGGAGCAGGAGCGCATACCACGCGAGAATCTGCTTATTATCTCCGACGACATCGCCCTACCATTCGGCACGTTCCGTATGCGCAAGAATGGCTCTGAGGGCGGACACAACGGTCTTAAGAGCATCACCGAGTGCCTTGGCGACAACCAGTACGCCCGTATGCGCTTTGGCGTGGGTGGTGATTTCCCAAAGGGTCGTCAGGTAGACTACGTCTTGGGCGAGTTTAGCGACGAGGAGAATAAGGCTATGCCCGACCGCCTCAAGCTCTTCGGCGATGCGATACTCTCGTTCGTCTCAATCGGTCCCGACCGCACGATGAATAGCTACAATGGAAAATAGAGATGGTTGCCGCGAGGCAACCATTTCTATTTTCAACTGAAAAGTGAAAACTGAAAAGTGAAAAGTGTGGTGTCTGCGACGCGTGTTATAATTACTGCGCCTGATACCAAAGGGCAGAAAGAGGCAGTAAGGGGCTTAAAGGGGAAAATATAAAAAGGCATAGCCTTTAACTATTACTAATTACTCTCTACTCATTACTAATTATTTTATCCCCCTTTTCTACCCTTTCTGCCACTTTAGCCCCTTCTGCCCTTTTACCGCCCTTTAATCCTCTTTAGGCAACTCTCCACCACCTAATCCCAAACAAAAAACAGCACCCCGAAGAGTGCTGTTTCTTACTATTTAGACATTAAGGATATTACTATCTTGGGTCAGCAATAGCCTCATACTTATACTTACCACTTGACTGTGTTGACAAGACTCTAAAGAAACGATCCTGATCAAGCTTAACATTGGTAATATCAATAGTCTGACTAGAACCATTGTTGAAGATTACACCAGAAAGTGTTGCGCCATCGAATGATGCATCGAATGTGTAAACATAGTACTTAGTGCCATTGATTGTCTCAGTTGACATCTGAGTACCTGGCCAGCTAAAGCTTGCACCACCACCCCAAGCATAGATGTTCATCTTAGACCAAGAAAGGGTTGTAGTTGCATAAACCTTACGTGGCTGAGCAGCAACTGTAGGCTCTGGATTATTAATATCATCAATTTCCTGGATAGCTGCACCATTTAGACGGATGTAAAGATCCTTGTCAAGAGTATAAGGGTCGCTATCGCCAGTCTGTGAAGAGCCATTGTTTAGAATCATTCTAACAGCACGACCAGTTGCTGCAGCAGGCATCTCCCATACATAATATGTATAACCGTTGATAACCTCAGTCACTGTTGTCTTTGAACCTGGCCAAGCACCTGTATAAGTAGCCTGTGTTACGCTATCCCAAGAATAAAGATTTAGTGTAGTCCAAGTGTTGTTATGCTTGTACACATAAATCTTATGTGTCTCTACAGGGATCTCAGGCTCTGGATTGTTTGCATCCTTGATGAAATCAGCAATACCGCTGTTCAAAATAACATACTTATCCTCATTGATAACACCAAGGTTAAAGTCTGCAGTCTGAGAACCACTATTGTTGTTCAAGATCATACTTACAGTCTTGCCATTGTGCTGTGTAGGGATAGTCCAAACCATATACTCATAACCATTGATAGTCTCCTTAGCAGCGGCTGTTGAACCTGGCCAAACACCAAAGATGAAGGTCTCAAGATCGTCCCACATATACATATAAACATTGCTCCAGTCAGTATTATACTTGTAAACATATACCTTATAAACTGGAGTGCGGTCGCCAAGGTTGTAAACCATACCAGCGTCGAATGCCTTAGAAACCTCCTTAGTCTCGCCATTTGCAGAGAAAGTCAACTTAACCTCTGCGCCGTTAGGCCAGAAAGCAACAAACTGCTCACCGTTACCTGAAACAGTAATCTCGTTTACAGCAGTACCCTCCTCAGTGCGGAACAATGACTCTGACAAAGTAAGCTTAACATCACCAGTACCGTTGTAAGTGAAACGGAAGAATGAAGTAAGTGCCTGAAGCGCTACCTTACCCTCGCCGAAGTTCTCAACAGCAGCTGTTGTGTAGAATGCCTTTGCACCCTGAAGTGAGTGGTGCTTACCATCAGTAGTGATAGTTACAGCTGTGCCTGCAAGCTCAGCAACTGCATCATCATAGCAAGTAAAACGACCCTTCTCAACGTCTGTGCAAACGAACTCATAAGTATCGTTTACGTAAAGCTTATCGCCAAGCTCCCACTTAGTCTCCCAAGTCTTGTCACCATCCTCGTCAGCGATAGTAGCACGAGTATCGTTAACAATCTCTGCATAGAATGAGAAGCCCTCAGCCTTCTCGATGCTCTCATAGTTCTCTGTACAAGCTGCAGCGCCAATGATAACCAACGCAGCAAGCATCAAATTCCAAAACTTTTTCATTTCTCTTAGCTCTTTTTTTGGTTAAACATTGGACTACCAAATATCCTCCTCACCATAAGTAGGACCATCGATACCCTCACTTGAGACCTCAAAGCCTCGCTCAACACATACCTCTACAACATAAGCAACTGGGGCCTCGTAGCAAAGGTTTGATGTGTTAGAATTCATCAAACACTCTCTTTTCATAGTTATAAAATTTTAGATTGTTTATTTACACAATTGTACAAAGGTAAAAATTATTAGACAAAACACGTCACAAATAACGCTCTTTTAGGATGAGAGGTTGATAAACCTTGATGAATGAGCCAATTTTGCTGAAGGACAACAACGATACACTTATGCTATATGGAGATAATGACTCGTGTAATTGGGTAATTAGTCGAGTGTTTTGGTATGGCGAAAAGACTCGCTTTCAGTTTAATAACCCTCGTCATTCCGAGGAGGGACATCCGTAACGACGAGGGTTACACCTTGGGGCTATGCCCCGACGTGGGAATCTACCGCTGTTTTACTTCGCTGAGAGTTGTATGTATCAGCACGGCATCAAATGCAATTCTTCGCAATGACGATATATATATGCGTCGCAGACACCTTACCTTTCAGTTTTCACCTTTCAGTTTTCAGTTAAAAAAGACTCTGCCCGACGCTTTCGCATCGGGCAGAGCATTTTATATGTAGCAACGGACTACTTCTTTGACCAACTACCACCACCATTGTCCCAAGTGCCCTCCGTAACGGTGTACATATTGTTACCGTCGGTTGGGGTCTTAAGGTCGGCAGTCTGATTCCACTTGTTGTTCCAGTTATTAGCTGAAGTACCAGGGTTCATACGGCAGAAGATAATGTTGCAACCATAGTCGTAACCCTCAGGTAGGAAGGCCTCGTAAGTGCCATCGCCACAGTCGGTCATACTAACCCACTGCTCACCTGGAGCAGCACCCCATACATAGATTGCAAAGCGTGCATTAGACTCCTTCCAATTGCTGCTAGGCTTGAGGTATACAACCTTATCGGTAACCTCTGGTTCCTCCTGCTTTGGTTCCTCGCCATTTACAGTCTGCAATGTTGCAGTAGTATAGTCTGCACCAACCTCTACAACATATAGGTTGCAGTTAGAGTAGTTGAAGTATACATCGTATACGCCAGATGTCTCAACGCTCATATCAGCACCATTGTTAACAGTAACGATATAGTGATTGGTCTTGATGTAGTTTGCATCGCCAGCACCATACTTATCTGCCCAATCTGTCGATGGCTTGCGCACAAGGAAACCCTCGCCAGCGTTAAGAGCAACACCCTCCAATACCACAACATTTGCATCTGGAGTAGTCATCATCATCGTGTCTGCCCAACTGCTGAAATTACCAAGAAGCGCCCACTCTGAAGCCACGCTAACGAACTCATCACCTGGGTTCTCTGGCTGATCAGGGTTCTCTGGATCCTCGCCTGGGTTTTCAGGCTCATCTGGAACAAGAGTACCATTAGCGTTCTGCTCTGTAGCTGTAGTATAGTCGCCATCAGCCTCTACAAGGTAGAGTTTAGACTCTGAAGCGTACTGGAAGTATACGTCGTATACACCACTCTTTGCGATGGCGATATCTGCACCATTAGCATCCAATGTCATCCACTTGTTAGGCTCAAGGTTAGTGATGCCACCACCGAAGTTTACATCCCAAGTTGTTGCATCCTTAACCTTAACCTTTTTACCTGATGTAAGCTCAACAGCCTTTGCAACGAAGAGGTTTGGAGTCTCTGTAGTTGCCATTACGGTGTTACCCCAATCGTTGAAGTCACCTGCCAATGCCCAAGTAGTAGCAGGCTCTGGGTAGCAACAATCTTCGATGATGCTAAGCTCTGTACCGTTAAGCAATACATAGTAGTCCTTACTTAGGACACCAAGGTTGAAGTCTGCAGTCTGGTTACCCTCGCCACCTTCGCCTTTGTTGATGATAATGTTGATGTCTTTATCAGTAGCAGCAGTAGGCATAGTCCATACAAAATAGTCGTAGCCATTTATGGTCTCTATTTCAGTATGTGTAACACCTGGCCATAAGTCTGTATATGTCTGAGTATCATCCCAAGAGTATAGGTAAAGTGTAGACCAATTGTTTTTGTACTGGCGAACATAGATCTTATGCTCTGGTTTTATCTCTTCAGGCTTCTCAGTAGCCTTTAGCTCGCCAAGGTTGTAGATCATACCCTTCTCAATCTCAAGAGCCTCTACAGTCAACACTGCCTCAGTGCCGATAACCGCTGCAAGAGCGATAGAATCTGCACGCACTGCAAATGGCACCCATATATCCTTACCAGCAGGAAGAGTGATGTTGGCCTCGGTAGTCTTGCTATCGTTGACACCAGAGAAGATAGCAATATCCGACTGAAGTGTAACCTCATCGTCAGAGCTATAACGGAAGAAGGCACTCTGAATACTTAGGCTAACCTTACGGTCTGCAGGGAAGCTCTCGTATACGTTGCTAAGCGATAGACCACGCTTGCCAGCATCGCTATCCACAACACCTGCATTCTCGTGATATGTGCTGATAACCACATTCTTTGCATCTGCAATAGCAGCAGCACCCTCATCTGTAGATGTAAAACGTGTCAAGGCATCTGCCGAGTTAACGAAGATATAGGTAGCACCATCAGCAACCACGCTAAGTTTGTCATCGCCAGTCCATACAGTCTGCCAGCCCTCGCCGTTAGCCACTACGTCAGCACGAGTAGTATCAATCTCAGCAATAAATGAGAAACTCTCACCCTTAGTGCCATTACCTTTGTCGAAAGGATTTTCAAAATCCTCACACGCTGTAGCACCTAAAGCGATAAATGCTACGAGCATCAAATTCCAAAACTTTTTCATTTGCTTATATCTTTTTTGTTTGTGTCCACACCATAGTGAATATACAAAAGTAGTAAATTAGACCTAAACTCCCCTATTTTTCATTCCCTTTATCACCGAACGGACATATTATATAGACGAACGGCACGAAACTACCGAAGGAGAAGAGCGAAACAAATTAGTAATTAGTAATTAGTAATTAGTAATGGTTAAAAGGCTCGCCTTTTAAAAAACTGAAAAGTGAAAACTGAAAACTGAAAAGTATGGTGTCTGCGACGCTTTTTTAAACTGAAAAGTAAAATTCCCCTTTCTGCCCCTTTTGCAAGTAAAGCGGACCAAAGCGTCCTAAAGGGGACCAAAGGGGATAAGCAACCCGTACACCCCTTTCTGCCCTTTTCTGCCCTTTTCTGCCCCTTTTCTGCCCCTTTTTAAATCTCGCGCGAAGCGCACCACACTTTTCAGTTTTCAGTTTTCAGTTCGTATATGGTAGACGCCAAAATAGTCAACAAGACAATGCAAAACATTAGTCTTTACCAAGTACCCCCTTTAGGTTCTTCGCCCAAATACCTTTTGCACGCATAACTTGCTCGATGATATCGCGAACAGCACCGTGACCACCGTTGAACTCGGAGATGTAGCGGGATGCCTCGACGACCTCCATAGCCGCGTCGGAAGGGCAGACGGGAACACCTACAAGGCGCATACACTCGAGGTCAGGAATATCGTCGCCCATATAGATAGCGTTCTCTAAATCAATGTTGTAGTCGGTAGCGAACTCGCGGATAGCGGTGACCTTATCCATACAGTTAAGGTAGTAGCGAGTGACACCGAGCATCTGCAGGCGGTTTTCGAGCATACGACCACGACCACCAGAGATGATGCAGATCTTAAGACCCTCGCGGATGGCAGAGGCTATAGCGTAGCCATCCTTGGCATTATAGCGACGGATGAAATCGCCATCGGGAGTGGGGATGATACCACCATCGGTCATAACACCATCTACATCCAAAACTATCGCCTCAATAAGGGCTATATCTTCTTTGAAGTTTCCCATATACTATTGGTTATATCGTTATAAATCTGCTTCTTGGAGTCGTCATCCTCCAAGATATGAAGATGCTTATCTGTAACGGCTCTATCGCCTCTAATGGCGGGTCCTGTCTGCACAGCAAAGGGGTCACCAGAGGCTATAGCCTTGCTTGCGGTCTCGCTGATGATAGGGCGCAAGACATCAAAAGTGAGATTCTCCTCGCTAACAATATCCGTTGCGATGCCGTATAGGTGGTTGGTAAAGTTATTCACAAAGACTCCCGCAAGGTGTATCTTACCACGACGCTCGCTATCGGCATACTCCACACGCGAACTTATAAGGTGAGCAAACATCGTTAAGAACGTAGCAACATCCTCGTTATCAGCCTCAACAAAGATAGGCACATCCCTCAAACGGATGATTCTGCCCGAACTAAAACTCTGGAACGGATACAATATACCGCGCTTACCAGGGCGAGGGATAGCACTCATAGCGACACTGCCCGCAGTATGCACCACGATAGCATCCTCAGGGAAATTGTAGTCGCGGGCGACACTCTCCACAGCCCTGTCGCTCACCGCAATGATGTATATATCTGCCACAGCCAACTCCGCAGGATCGATACTCCAACTACAGCGACCTATAGTAGCCACCTGCTCACATCGCTCTCTATTGCGCGCAATAACCTGACGCAACAGCACATTAGGTGTGTCGGCAAGAGTGCGGGCAAAGGCCTCGGCAACATTGCCAGAACCTATGATGACAGCCTTAACACGCTTCGCCTTAACGGTATCGTGATATAGTCTACGACGGTCGATAAGTTCATAATAATCTCTATGTTGGCGAACGTGACATATCTCGCAACCCAAGAGCAAGATAAACCACGATACCTGCAACCATATAATAAAGAGTGGCACAGCAGCAAAACTACCATAGATGACGCTCAACTGCGACATTGCTCCCTGCAAATATACATATCCCCACTGCCACACCGAGAGCAACACACCCGCAAAGATTCCCGATCTCAAAGCATTACGCCACGCCACTCGTGTAAAGGGCAAATACTTGTATACCAACGAGGTAGCCAACGAAGTAAAGAGTATCGCCAACGAGCGTGAGAGCAGTTTGCTCATATCGTTCGAGAGACCAATAGCCGAGATTATATCATAGGCAAAGGATATCGCCAACAGCAACAGCGCAGGCACAAAGAGTGCGATGATAAGGTATGCCGTATAGCGGTGCAAGAAACTACGCTTGCGTGTTACCGACCATATACGATTAAACGACCCCTCGGCCGTACGAAAGAGTGTAAAGACCACAAAGAGGAGTATTACGATGCCCACGACAGCAAAGATACCCGAAGGTACGATATCCACCGCAGCCCTCGCAGCAGGGATAACGCTATCCAAGAGGTCGCTCCACTCTGGAACAGAGGTATATAGAGCATTAAGACCTGCATCGATAACGCCCAGTCTGCCAAGCACCATAAACACCACAGCGAGGAGTGGCACCACTGCAAACATACTATATAGCGTGAGTGCGGCGCAGTCGACAACCGTGCGATTAATATTTAGTCCTCGCAGAGTGTAGTAGACAAGGCGATAACTACGGCGCAACGTACTATGTTGCGCAGCGTCTACACTCAACAGACTCTCGTGCAGAAGGTGATTTATGCGACCATTTATATTCATCCCTATCTCTTTATATGTACTACCCAAATATCTGTACCAATGGCTGTTATAGCCATCATTCGCTCCGAGCCTGCGCGCATACCCGTAGCCTTGCGCACAGCATCTATGCTTAGTTGTGTATCGCGCTTGAGAATCTCAACGCCCACGCCCTTAAACACCTTTTTCAACTGCTTGGGATTGTAACGCTCAATGCGCTCTATTTCGTAGACCTTTGCAGGTAATTTACCCTCGGGCAACTCGCTGGCAAAGGCATAACCATTATTGCTCCATATCTGCGCATAGCGACCAAACTCTGCCACCGCAACGCGACCCTTCTGCATCGCAACATCGGGGATGATAAGGTATCTCGCGCTATCGATATCCAATGGTGCTATAGTTGGCACTGCCGTCGTAGCCTCGAAATCGTACTCCCAGACACCCACGCCAGCGACCACTATACGCAATCTCTCGCTTTGCACCTTGGTGTATACATTCAACTCCTTGCACTCGCCCGCAATAGAGACCACCTCAACTTCGGAACAAGGGAAGAGTCTACGCGCCTCCTCTACATCGAACAATGGCGATAATTTAACACCCAAGCGGTCTGCAACACGCTCTATGTTAGGCATATGCTCCAACACATTAGGCGAGCAGTCCTCCATTCTCACCATCTTCTTACCCTCTGCCGAGCGACGGTCGGGGTCAACAAATATCCAGTCAAAATGCTCGTCGCACTGCTGCAGGTACTCCTCGGCTGTCGTAGTCACAACCTCGACATTCTTCTTCCCAAGCAGACCTAAATTATACCTCACAACCCTTGCCAAGACCTCATCGCGCTCAAGAGCCACAACCCTATCGAAACGCTCGGCAAAACTCATAGTGTCGATACCGAGTCCGCAAGTCAGGTCGAGCAGACTACCACCACTGATAGCCTTCACACCAGCACTATCCTCGCTCGACGACTGCTCGAAGGCGCGTGGCGGAATGATACAACCAGCCTCATAGAGGTGAGGCAACTTATGCTTGGCGCGTTGCAGATACTTCACCTGCGTAGCCACCAACGAGGCATTATCTATGTGCTTATCCAACGCCACCACCACAGGGTCTCGCCCGATATTGCGTAGCACGCACTGGCGAAACTCCTCCGTAGCCATTATATCTATATCAGCATTGGACAACATACTATATCTTTGTTACTTAAGGGATGTTCTATAAAT
>JAGCKG010000030.1 GCA_017647625.1 Alistipes sp.
ACCCACTCTACCCATACTCCCCAGCATCCCCATCTTCTGCGCAAAAAGTCGCAGACTTTTAACTATTACTAATTACTCTCTACTAATTACTAATTATTTATGCCCCTTCTCCAAAGAAATTTCTTGTGATAAGGGGTCATCTACTTCCGCTAACGAATTATCTCGCCAATGGGCAGTACGCCCAAGTACAGCCCATCGTCTCGAAATTCGCCGAGCGTTGTATCTAACCCCTTCTGACAAGAAATTGGGTCGTGCAACCCTGAATGTTCATATATCGCTTGTTCCAAGCAAAACTATTACTAATTACTCTCTACTTACTACTATTCCCAACACCCGTTGGTCTCTTTTTAGATTTTGTATTTATGCATATATGCAGAAAAATGAGGGGAATAGGTGGATGGATGTAGCAATCTTCGAAAAAAAACGTTAAATTTGTGCGCTATAGTATATTATTATGGTGGAGAAATAATTGGAAAACAAACATTATAAACAACAAAGCATTATGAGCAAAATTTTTACAAGCATCAAGGCTATGGTGACCTTTGTGGTTGTTATGGCTGTCGTTGCAGGCTCTGTATCGTGTACATATGACGATACTGCAGTATGGAACGAGATTAACAAAATTAAGAAGGAGGTTGAGCAGTTGCGCACTGATCTTGACAACGTTCTTGGCGTTATCAGTGGTATTGAGAATGGCGATCTCGCTATCCGTAGTGTTGAGCGTCAGGAGGATGGTAGCAAGGTTGTTACCCTCTCTGATGGTTCTAAGTTGATAATCTACCCTAAGGGTGGTGGTTATACAGATGTTGTTACCACAGTGGTTGTTGACGGTGTTCGCTACTGGGCTATGTTCGACGGTCTTGGTACTGCACAGCCTATCCTTGTTGATGGCGAGATGATTCCTGTAGCAGACCTTGTTCCTCAGACTCAGGTTAACGATGGTGTTATCGAGGTCTCTTTCGATGGCGGTAAGACTTGGATTGCAACAGGCTATGCAGAGTCTATCACCGACACTATCATCACAAATGTTGAGGTTGTATACTCTGACTGGCAGACAGACGCTGATGGCAATCCATTGGGTCTATACTGCGTTGTGACATTCGCTGATGGCACTACAATGAAGGTTGGTATGCAGAATGGTAAGCTTGTTCTCGGCTACGACTCTATGTTCGTATCTTATGGCAACACAGGTAACTTCTACATCGAGATTCAGGATGCTGTTGACTACATTACTCAGATCCCACAGGGTTGGGAGTGTGAGGTTAAGCATCAGTCTAAGCAGGAGTTGATGACACTTACTGTTACAGCTCCTACATTGGAGGCTATCGAGGCTGGTGAGGCTGTAGCATCGGGTATCGCTAAGCTTATGGTTGTATTCAACAATGGCTCTTCTGCTATTGCGAGCCTAAGACTCTCTACAAACCCTGCAACAGTTAAGTTCGCTAAGAACGGTATTTATTTGGAGGCTGGTAGTGGTGTATCACACCTTATTGGTGGTTTGCTTGTTAAGAGTGCTTTCGAGAACAGCTTCGACACAATTTTGAATGCAGCAAACAAGCATCTTGCAGGCACAACAAGTTCGCAGGTATACGATATGTCATTCTTCGAGGAGAACTCTATCTACATTGAGTTCTCAGAGCTTGTGTCTACAATGACTAGTGGTAACGAGTATTATTTCTGGTATGCTGTTCCAAATGTTGATGAGGAGGGCGGAGAGTATATCGAGACTAAGGATGTATGCTCTGTATACTACAAGCATATTGCTCCTGTTTTGAAGGTTACTAAGTCGAAATTCTTTGACTTGGATGTAACATTCAAGGTTGCTGGTGCTGATGATAACTACAAGTATGTTATTGGCTACTGCCCAGCTAATGAGTTTGATGCTGAGGCTCTTGCTACAGAGTATACTGATTACCCTGAGTTCCTAAATGCTATACTTACTGAGACTGACTATAAGGGTTCATTCCTATCGCTTGTAGATCCTAATACTGACAAGCTTAACCCTAATACAGAGTATGTAATGTGGTATATCAACGAGAATTCTTTGCCTAACATCCTTGAGGACAATGTTTACTCTTGGACTGTTAAGACTTCAGCATTCTCTGATGGTGGTTCTGTAAATGTCTCTGTAAGCGATGTTGTTGAGGAGTACACATCTATCAAGATGACTCTTGATTCAAGCAACCACATTGCGATGTACTACAACCTCATTCCATCTTATATGGCAACAGCATATTCTACAAAGGATCTTGCTATCGAAATGTTAACAACGGAGGGTAAGTATACATACACTACTGAGGCTGTTGATGTAGAGTTCACAGGTGCTACCGCAGGTACTAAGTTGACTCTCTTCGCTGTTGCAGTTGATTCAAATGGTAAGTATGGTAATTTGCTTCAGCAGGAGTTTACTACAAAGGAGTTCGTTTACAACGACCTCGCTTTGGAGGCTACCCTTGTAGACTATAAGATTGACAACACTCGTATCGCTGTAGCTTGCGAGGGTGCAGAGAAGTTTGTATATGTATTCGCACCTATTAAGAGCGATGATTGGACAAAGGTATACGGTGGTACAAAGAAGAAGATCGGTGAGTATATCATTGCTAACGAGGGTAACAGCCGTATCTGCGATACATCTAATGAGAGATATGCTCTTGTTGAAGGTCATATCTGCCTCACTAATCTCGATATGGGCGTAGAGTATGGTCTTGTTGTTATGGCAGTAGATGCAGAGGGTGGTTACTCTCAGCCACAGGCTGTATACTTCACTCCTATTGCAAACATCGGTAATGTTGTTAAGCGTACAGATGCTAACTGGGAGGTTGGTAAGCCAACAATTGAGATCCTCGAGTACGACCACAACCCACACCTCTTCACAATGTTCTCTTGGGAGTTCGTTCCAGGTCCACACACACGCGCTTACGCTGCAGCTATGTGGCCATCTAACTTCGTTAACACAGATCTTGGTACAAACATCGATACAGTAGAGAAACTTATCGCAGAGATTATCTCTTCTTGCGATACAGGCACTATGAGCGAGCAGGGTATCAGTGCTGAGTGGCAGGAGTCAGGTGTCTACGTTCGTGAGTGGGTAGAGTGGGATGATCTTAATGGTGATGGTTACCTTGAGGAGGTTTATCATAGCGAGGAACGCGATGGTGCATACCACTTCTATCCTTACGGTTCTGAGGGTGAGAGCTACATCTACCTTACTTGGGTAGGCGAGGATGGCAACTTCCACGAGCCATTTGCTATCGACCCAAGCACTGGTGAGGAGGTTGATATTTGGACTACCGCTGCTTTGTAATTTCTTGAGATAAGGGGCAACATCTTTGCCCCATCCCAAAAAGTAAGACCCCTCGGGCTGTACTTCGTGTACTATCCCGAGGGGATCTTCTTTTGCGATAGAACAAATATGACCTCTTCTCCCAAGAAATTAATTTCTCGTGATAAGAGGTCATCTTCGGCACCAAGCTCATTGCCCCGAATGGGGATGTACGCCAAGTACACCCCCATCCGAGTCAATTTCGACTTGGTACCAAATCTAACCTCTTCTGACAAGAAATTGGGTTTTGCTACCCTGTGGGCTGATATTTCGCTTGTTCCAAGCGACAGCTACGCTGTGGGGAAACTGGGTATTCTGGGGATAGTGGGGATGAGGTCGTGCGTTAGTCCGCGTTGTCGCTATTCT
>JAGCKG010000031.1 GCA_017647625.1 Alistipes sp.
ACCCAACTTCTCGATGAACTTACCATCACGTGGCGCTCTGCTATCTGCGGCAACGATGTGGTAGAAAGCATAACCCTTCTTACCGTGACGTGCCAAACGAATTTTAACAGCCATTTGCTATAAAATTTTATTGGTTAATAAATAAATACGCATAACCCATCCGGGTTTTCAGCGCGCAAATGTACGAACAATTTTTCATCTGACAAAATATTCTTCATAAAAATTATGCAAATCTTTGCTATGGAATAGTATTTGTACCCCCATTGAGCGTAGTTTAACCATTTAATATGTTAGAATTATGATGCCAGTAAAGAGATTTAATCGTATGCCAAGTATGCTTGGCGACCTGTTTGTGGAGCAGTGGCCAGAGTTGTACACTAAGCGCAACTCCTCGCCACAAATTAATGTTATCGAGACCGATAAGAAGTTTAAAATCGAGATTGCGGCTCCAGGTATGACTAAGGATGATATGCGTGTGGAGTTGAACAACGACAATCAACTTGTTGTGATGTTGGAGAAGGAGGTCGAGAGAGACGCTAATGGCAAGGAGTGCTGTGGCGATGAGGACTGCTCTAAGGATGAGAAGCATCACTACCTTCGTCGTGAGTTCTCTTATACTTCGTTCCGTCAGATTTTTAACCTTCCAGAGAGTGTCGATAAGGATAAGATTTCTGCGAAGATGAGTCACGGAGTGCTTAGAATAAAACTCCCAAAGCGTGAGGGTGGAGATAAGTTGCCAGAGATGAAGACAATTGCTATCGAGTAATTGTGGCTTAAAACGAGAGAGGGCGTGTCCATTTTGTGGATGCGCCCTTGCTCTATATAGAAAATATGTGTTACCTTTGTGTGGTGAATCTAACTCACAGAGTAATGGATATAGTACAATTCCGCGAATATTGTCTCTCGTTGCCAGAAACAGAGGAGACGCTACCTTTTGATGATGACACTCTTGTATATAAGGTGTCGGGGCGTATGTTTGCGATGATATCTATCAGCGCACCCGACCACTTTGCAGTTAAGTGTCATCCCGATAGGGCGTTGCTTATCCGCGATAGGTATGCCGAGATTACACCGGGATGGCATCTGAATAAACGCCATTGGAACGATGTAAGCATCATAGGCGAACTCTCCGACAGTTTCCTAAAGGCTGAAATACGCCACTCCTACTTTGCTGTTGTATGCAAAAATGTAACACCTCGTCAACGTCGCGAAGAGATTCTTGCTATGGCCGTTGAAGCAGGTGTTGCGGACGATGCCGAGTGGATAGAGTAGGCTACTCGTTTCGCTCTCGTAACATTCGTGAAATCTCTGCAAGGGTGCGAAGTATTGCCCACGATACCATTGCCGTTGCGAAGATGCATACCGCAGCGCATATTGCCCATATCATCGGAGCATCGGTGTTGAAATCTACGATAATAGGTGCGATAAGCGCGCCAAAGGTGCAAAATAGACCAAGTACTAAGAATATATCGCCAACGTTTACAAGTACCGACTCGCGGAATATATACTTTGCTTTTGGGCGAGGCTCGGCATTGGTGTAGTTCTTGCGCTCGATAACACTCTCTATACCCTCTGGTACAGACTCTGAAGCAACCTCCTCTGGTCGCTCGGCAGAGCAGGCTGGGCATATGTTTGTCTCGTTGCTAACAAGTGTGTTGCAACTTCTGCACAACCACGTCTCTTTATCTGAATTCTCGCTCATATTCACTCCTATTTAGCAGCCTCTGAATGGTCGATATCGCATCCTGCGCAGTTGCCCGAGCAGATATTGTCGCTCTCGCAATCTGTAAGACCCATATCCTCGCGAGTCTCCTGCACGGCACACTTGATGCCCATCTTCTGCATATTAGGGTTTGTTGATATCTCCGACTGTATATGATGACCCTTGATAAGGTATGTAAGCGACATTGAGAGCGCGAAGAAGGCGACTACTGCAACGGCGGCTATAATGGTTATTAAAATTGTTGACATACTATTTATTATATTTAATCGTCAAGTTTTATTGTAATTTCCGATGCAAATTTATATATTTGCAGAGTATTTTGCAAATGTTATAGTTCGTCATTAGATGACGGCTGTATATAATTGTTTTATATTCAGGTAGGTTCTATAAATTAGGTCGTGATGATTTTGAAAAATTATTTCGAACAGATATTTCATCTATTGCGAAGGAGCAATGCAAGCATTGTAACTGAGTAAAGATGGAATATATGTCAAAATAGATTCAAAAGCATCCGAAATAGAGTTGCGGTAATAACGAATGCTAATTTACTAATTTGTTGAACATACCTCCACTTATTTAGTGTATGAAGATAGTAATTGCTGGTGCAGGTGATATGGGTACACACCTTGCGAAGATGCTTAGTGGTAATGGTCACGACCTTACGGTTGTGGATGTTGAACCTAAAGCATTGGCTGAGGTGGGAAACCTCGTGGATGTCGTGACTGTCGAGGGCGATACAACGCAGTTCTCGGTGTTGCGTAAGGCGGGTGTTCGTAAGTGTGATCTCTTTATCGCTGTGCGCTCGGTGGAGAACGATAATATTCTCTCTGCGGTGATGGCAAAGCAACTTGGCGCGAAGAAGGCGATTGCGCGTATCGATAGTAATGAATATCTTGAGCCTAACAGCAAGGAGATATTTATCGATATGGGTATCGACTACCTCTTCTACCCAGAGCAGATTGCAGCACGCGAGGTAATCAACCTTCTTGGTCACACATCGTCGACCGAGTATATCGATTTTGCTGCAGGAAAACTCTCGATGGTGGCATTTCGCCTTGAGTTGACATCTCCTCTGTTGGGTCGACCTGTTATTGATGAGGGTTGCGACGACGAGGACTTGGAGTATCGTGTTGTGGCTATTGTGCGAGGCTCAAAGACTATTATCCCATCTATCGAGGATCGTTTCGAGGAGGAGGATATGGTCTACGTCATAGCACGTCATAGTGCCACAAACCGTGTTGTGGAGTTATCGGGACAGCGTCAGGTTGATGTGCGCAATATGATGATTCTCGGAGGTTCGCGTATCGGTGTGCGTATTGCAAACGAACTTCAGAATAGCGTGAATATAAAACTCGTGGACTACAATGCGGATAAGGCATTCCGTCTTGCCGAGATGCTCGATAAGACGCTAATTATCAATGAGGATGGTCGCGATACTGAAGCTATGATGGAGGAGGACCTTGCAGGTATGGATGCCTTTGTGGCTGTTACGGGGCGTAGCGAGACAAATATCCTTGCTGCTATGTTGGCAAAGCGTATGGGTGTGAAGAAGGTTATTGCCGAGGTGGAGAATATCAACTATATCTCGTTGGCAGAGAGCGTGGGTGTAGATACTATTATCAACAAAAAACTCGTTACCGCATCCAATATTTTCCGCTTTACGATGTCCACCGATGTTCAGGCGATTAAGTGCTTGACTGGTAGTCAGGCAGAGGTTTTGGAGTTTGTCGTGAAACCAAACTCCCCAGCAACAAAGGAACCTATCCGCGATCTTGGACTCCCAGAGGACTCAATCGTTGGTGGTGTAGTGCGTGGCGATAGGGTATTTATTGCTGTGGGCGATACACAAATCAATGCCTACGACCGCGTGGTGGTATTTGCTATGCCAGAGTCGGTAATGCGGGTGGCCGAGTTCTTCAATTGATATCTTGTGATAAGAGGTCATCTTCGGCACCAAGCTCATTGCCCCGAATGGGGATGTACGCCGAGTACACCCCCATCCGTGTCAATTTCGACTTGGCACCAAATCTAACCTCTTCTGACAAGAAATCGGGAGTGCAAACCAGAAGGTTGGGTGGCGTGTTTGAAAAATGCTCGTTGACACGATTAAATTAGAAAACAAAACTAACTATAATATAAAACACTGACACAAACTATGTATATTGCTATTGCAGGTAATATTGGAAGTGGCAAGACAACGCTTACGGAGATTCTTACGGAGCGTTTCAAAGCCAAGGCATATTATGAGGATGTGGCAAACCCTTATATCAGCGATTTCTACGATGATATGGGTCGTTGGTCGTTCCATCTTCAGTTGTGGTTTCTTGGAAGCCGTATTCAGCAGACGTTGACAATGCTTGCGGGTGAAGAGCCTAATGTGGTGCAAGATAGAACGATATATGAGGATGCTCATATCTTCGCTGATAACCTTCATTCGATGGGTCTTATGGCATCGCGCGACTTCGATACCTATATGAAGATGTTTAATATCGAGCAGGCGTTGTTGCCAAAGCCCGATGTGCTTATCTATCTTAAGGCGAGCGTGCCTACGCTTATCTCGCAAATTAAGATGCGAGGTAGAGAGTATGAGCAGAATATCGATGAGGAGTATCTAAGCCGTTTGAACGATAAGTATAACCACTGGATCGAGAATATCTATGAGGGTCGCGTGTTGGTTATCGATAAGGATGTCGATGATTTCGTTGCCGATCCATCGATTATCGATCGTATTTGTGCCTCTGTGGAGGAGATGTGTATAGGTAAACGTCAGTTGTAGAATGTCACAACCACTACCCGAAAGTTTTGTAGCGTCGATGCGTCAGATGCTTGGCGATGATGCCGAGAGGTTGTTTGTGGCCCTCGACACCGAGCCAGTCGTGTCGATACGTTTAAACCCATATAAGTCTGCAAAAGTCTTCGATGGCGAGGCTATAGGTTGGTCGAAGTGGGGTAGATATCTTGCCGAGCGACCACAATTTACTCTCGACCCGATGATGCACGGTGGTGCGTACTACGTTCAGGAGGCATCGTCGCAGTTTGTAGGTTATCTGCTCAAGGATGATAGCCTTGAGAGTAAGCGCGTGTTGGATATGTGTGCTGCACCTGGTGGTAAGACCACTATATACTCTACGCTTGTAGGTCGTGAGGGCTTGGTCGTGGCAAATGATATAAATCGTAGTCGTACTCTTGCTCTTGCTGATAATGTGCAACGTTGGGGTTTGGGTAATGTCGTTGTTACCTGTAATGAACCGAGCCACATTGGTGCGTTTGAGCATTGGTTTGATATAGTTGCTGTGGATGCTCCTTGCTCTGGCGAGGGTATGTTCCGCAAGATGGAGGAGGCGCGCACAGAGTGGACTCCATCATCGGTAGATGTGTGTGTGGCGCGCCAGAAAGAGATATTGGTGGAGGCTTGGCGAACATTGCGTCCAGGTGGTAAACTGCTCTATAGCACTTGTACGTTTAACGACCGCGAGGATGAGGGTGTTGTTAAGTGGCTGATGGAGGAGTATGGCGATAACCTTGAGGCAGTGGAGCGTGTAGAGTTGGATGATAGGTGGGGTATTGTTCGTAGTGATATAGGTGCGTTCCAGTGCTTCCATTTCTATCCACATAGAGTTCAAGGTGAGGGCTTTTTTGTCGCTGTAGCGCGTAAGAGAGATGATAGCATCAGACGTGTAGTGCCAAAGTCGCGTCGCAAGGTCTTTGCGCAGTTGCAGAATAAAGATGTGGCTGAAGTGTCGCGTTGGGTGGATACTCCTAAACAGATGACCTTCAAACTAATCGGAGATATGGTCTATGGCTACGATAACGCAGTCGTAGATGATATTGTTCATCTTAGTGAGTCGCTGTCGGTGGTATACTCGGGTGTCGCTATGGGACAGATATTTAAAGGTAAACTAAAGCCTGAACATCCGCTGGCGTTGTTTGTCGGTTGTAACGATTCGGTTGTGCCTACGGTGGAGGTCTCTTTGGATGATGCATTGGACTATTTACGTCGTCAGGATATTTCCGCATCGCAATTTGAGGAGGGTATAAACATTGTGTCGTATGGCGGTGTTGCCATAGGCTTTATCAAGCGTATAGGTGCGCGCTGTAACAATATGTACCCCAAGGATTTGAGAATAATTAAACTTTAATATATATGGCAAAGCTATTGTATTCAATGGGCGAGGTAACAGAGATGTTCGATGTTAACGCATCGCTTATTCGTTATTGGGAGTCGAAATTCGACTGTATCAAGCCTCATAAAAATAAGAAGGGTAACCGTATGTTTACCCCAGCCGATGTTGAGAATTTGAAACTTATCTACCACCTCGTTAAGGAGAAGGGTATGACCCTTGAGGGCGCAAATATGGCGATGAAGCGTCGCGGTAAGAGTGTTCAGCGCGATGTCTCGATATTGGAGCGTCTACAGCATATTCGTGCTATGTTATTGGAGGTGCGCGAGTCATTGGGTGATAATACTCCTGCTGAGTATGAAGCACCTATTGAGGCTATGGCTGAACTTATCTCGGATGTAGAGGAGCAGGCTCAAGCAGAGGTAGTATCTGGTGTTACCACAAAGGAGGAGTCAGTGGCAGTTGTGGAGGGACCAAAGGAGGAACCTACAGAGGAAACACCACGTCGTCGTGGTCGTCCACGCAAGGTTGTGGAACCTACTGAGGCGGAGGAGACACCGCAGAGCGTTACACGTCGCAAACCAAAGAGCAAGCGCACAGAGGAGCATAAAGAGTTATTCCCATTCTACGAGCAGTCGCTATTCTAAACTATTCGAACTATGAAAATTCGAGATATAGCCACTGTAATTGAGGAGTTTGCACCATTGTCGCTACAAGCGGAGTATGACAACTCTGGTCTTATCGTCGGTCGTATGGATGATGAGGTGCACTCGGCACTTTTGGCCGTGGATGTTACAGAGGAGGTTATAGACGAGGCTATTGCTAAGGGGTGTGATATCATCATTACGCACCATCCGATAATCTTCTCGCCATTGAAACGTCTTAACTCTGCAACATATGTTGAGCGTTGTGTGGAGCGCGCGATACGTCATAATATCGCTCTCTATGCTTGTCATACTAACCTCGATAGCGTGCAGGGTGGTACAAGTTGGTATGTAGGCTCGGCACTTGGCTTAGAGGGTATGCGTGTTCTTGAACCACGCAAGGGTGATGATAGCGTAGGCTATGGCGTTGTGGGTGAGTTGCCTATGGCGGAGGATGCTATGGTATTCCTAAAGCGTGTAAAGGAGACCTTCAATGTAGGTGCAGTACGTCATAGCGATATTCCTAATGGTGAGGCTTCAGTCCGTAGAGTGGCAATATGTACGGGTGCTGGTCGCTCGAATATTGACGATGCTCTTCGTGCTGAGGTGGATGTATATATCACAGCAGATTTGCGCTATAATGACTTTATGTGTGGCGAAAATCGTATGATATTGGCAGATATTGGACATTTTGAGAGCGAATTTTGCGCAATTAGCATTTTAGATATGGTAATATCAAAAAAAATGTGTAACTTTGCGGTTCGCAAGAGCGTATGCTCTCGTAACCCGATACATTATTTACTCTAACAAATTGCTGGAATAACTAAAAAGCATAATATATGGCACAGAAAAAGACAAATGAGGTTGACTACTCGATGCAGGAGAAGATTATGGCTCTATATGAGTTGCAGAAGATTGACTCTCAGATCGATGAGATTAACAAGGTTAAGGGTGAGTTGCCACTTGAGGTGCAGGATCTTGAGGATGAGCTTGCAGGTCTTAACACCCGTATCGAGAATATCAATGCCGAGATTGAGGAACTAAACTCTCTTACTCGTCAGCGTAGACGTGAGGTTGATCAGGCAAAGATTATGATTGGTAACTACAAGGAGCAACAGAATAATGTTCGTAACAACCGCGAGTTCGATGCCATCAACAAAGAGATCGAGTATCAGGAGCTTGAGATTGAGCTTGCAGAGAAGCGTCTAAAGGAGTACGCTCTCCAGACAAAGACTAAGAAGGCTGTTATCGACGAGACTACAGCACTTATCGAGGAGCGCAATATCGACTATAAGGCAAAGAAAGAGGAACTTGACTCTATCGAAACAGAGACTGCACAGCAGATTGCAGAGCTTACAGCAAAGGCAGAGCAGGCAAAGCAACCTATCGACGAGCGTCTACTTGCTGCTTACAACCGTATTCGTAGCAACGTTCGCAATGGTCTTGCTGTAGTAACTGTTACTCGCGATGCTTGTGGTGGTTGCTTCAACCGTATCCCTCCACAGCGTCAGGTTGATATCCGTCAGGGTAAGAAGTTTATTGTGTGTGAGTATTGCGGTCGTATTCTCGTATCAGAGTAATTTGCGATTATAAGGTAGACATCTACTTCCGCTAACAACAAGTCCCGACAATGAGCAGTACGTCAAGTACAGCCCATCGTCGGGATTTTTGTTGAGCGAAAGTATCTGCAACCTTCTAATCACAAATTCGACGAGATAAGGAGTCTTCGCCATTTTTTTGTGTCAGAATCAAATCTAATACCTTCTGACCTCAAATTGGGTGGAGGGGAATTGTTTGTGGAGTCTCTTTTACCTCCTGCATTTACGGTATTATCGTGCGTCCTTTTATAATAAGATAGCATTCGTGGAGTGAGGATAGTAGAGCGATAGGACAGATGGTGTATAGCAAATATTGTTGATCAATAAATAGTAGGGTAAAGGGCGTGATAAATAGTATCGCTCCCGTAACTTTATTTAATACGGTGTGTAGTGAGACAAATCTGTGATAACGGATATAGCCAATCGCTATATTGATTAGTTTGATAGTGGCAATAACTGCGCCCCACAACCATATGGAGTGGTCAAGTATAGGTGCTATCTTGATAATGACAATAACCGCGAAGATAGTATCTGCAATGGTGTCAAGCCTTGCTCCAAATTCGGTTGCGCTGTTTGTTCTGCGCGCAATCGTGCCGTCCACCATATCGCTAATACCACAAATGGCATACGAGATATAAAACCATACTGAAAAGAGCGGACATAGTAACATTGCACCGCTAAATACGATGCGAAGAGAGGTTACGATATTTGCCAAATGCCGTTTCATAATATCTTCAATATCCCTGCAAAGATAAGATATATCATTGGAAATTAGAACGATTAGCGTTGCGCGTATATTTATGTGTGACCAGCGTGGTACAACTTTTTTAAATGTATGCAAAAAAAGACCTGTCTAACAAATTTTGTTAGACAGGTCTTTTTCTATTTTTAGGGGCGTTGGATAGATTATCTTACCTCTACATAGTTGTATGATGCAACGTCTGCTGAATCGCTCTTATATACAATCATCTCTGTCAAGTATAGTGTGCCAAAGTTACCATTCTTATCCTTTGCAACAGCAACGATAGTGTACTCCTTATCGTACTCAAGTGTGAAATAACAGTTATGGTAGTGGTTCTTGACGTGTCTCTCCTGAGCCACCTCTGCCAACCACTGCGACTCCTTCTGCATATCGATAACACGAGTGTCGACCATATAATATACAGTATCACCATCAGCAACACCGCTAATAGTCATTGGCACAAGAGCGTAGTTGTCGTACTCTGCGTAGTTGCCCCAATGCTCTGCATCTACAACTGCCACCTCTGCGAGGTTGTAGTGCTTGGTATATGAGAAGTTGATATTCGATGTGCCAGCAACATCCGACATAAATGTAAACTCCTTAGTGAAGATGCGAGTGTTAGGTGTCTCGCCATCCACGCCAAATGCTATCGCTACAAATGTAACACCTGGCTCGCCCTTAGTGTAGTTAATATCTGTAGAGCCAGTTGCGGTGTAACTATTGACATAGCCATTAGCCTCGAATGCTACGAAACGTGCAGTGTCTGTAGAACCACAAGCCTGATACTGAGCCTTTGTAAGCACTGTGCGACGGAATGTAGCATTAGGATCGCTCGCTGTGAAGTAGATATCGGCTGTTGTGTAGAAGATGTTCTTAACCTCAATATCGATAGTTACGCCAGTGTCTGTGGCGTTGCTTGTTGTAACATTCTCTACGACGATCTCTGAGGCTGTGTATGCAGTCTCTGGGTTAACAGCAAATACATAGAATATATACTCTGTCTCTGCCTTGAGTTCGTTGTACTCGATAGTCTGCGTACCCTGCTTGCAGAGGTCAGAGATGATGTTATATGGCTGGTAGCCCATATTGAGTCTCATTGTTATCTGCTCGTTCCAACGACGTGGGAAGATCTCTTTTGGAGTGGCATTTGAGCCGAAGTATGCATAGAAGTCATCTACAGCCCAACACTCGGTAAAGTAGTATGTCTCAGGGTTTTCTGTAGTTATAGTTTGTGAGATGTGAGCACCGTTAATATCGAACGACATAGTGATATTCTCATCGATAGTTTGAGTTGAGGCTGTGCGTATTACCTCGCTGTAAACCTCCCAATCTGTAGCCTGACCATTAGATAGGTCGATGTGGTAGCAGTAGACAACGTACTCGGTGTCGGGTACAAGACTTGTGAAATCTACGATAGCCTGTCCCTTGTAACAAATGTTTTGCAAGTAGTTGAGAAGTGTCTGCGATGCTGCTTTTGCCTCATTCTGGATAGCGTCGAGGTCATAGTAAATGATGCTCTCGCTATTGGTAAGACCAAATACATCCATATGCTCCTTGGTGTATGTGCGACAAATGTATGCTGCGTTGGTATTGGCTGGTGTTACCTCGATAGCGAGTGCAGTAGACTTCTGTGTGATGATGCTGTAAGAGAATGCCTCAACATTTGAAGCCTCCTGCATTACTTTGATCTCGAACTTCTCCTTTGTGCCTGTGTACGCCACATTGATTGTTGTCTGGCGAGCCTCATTCTTGTAGTTGGGCTCTACATTGAATTTAATAATGCCGTAGGTTGCGGTATTAAGATTCTTAATCCAACCATCATTGCACTCGGTGAGTACTACCGCGCCACTCTGTGGGTTCTCGATGCTGTAGTTAACCTCAACTGCACCACCTTCTGCTGTTGCATTTACCTCGAGTTGCTCGAGTGTAAATGTTGTGTCGCCCTTCTTATCCTCGCCAAAATTCTCTGTACAGCCTACGCCTACGAAGAGTGCAAGGATGGCAACGATGCTTAAAATCTTTTTCATAATATTAGTTAGTATTTAGTTGTTATTACTCCTTTATAATTATACTGCGACCAACATATGGCTCTGGTATACCCGTCCAAGTGCCAGTGATCTTGTTGCGACGGTCGTCTGTAACGTCGATGTTTACGGTCATTGTGCCGTCGCCATTGTCGATCACTTCGACATTACCACCACGGAATGGCGCAAGTTCGCTGTTGTCGACGGTGAAATACCAACTGCACTGCAAGTTGTAGCCATCTGTCCAACCAGGGATGAATGACCACTGCTTTAGCACGTCGGAAGATACATAGTCGCCCACAAAACCGCTCTCCTTGTCGTTGTGACCAGTGATGATATCAAGTTGGAAGCAGTCGCCACTACCGCTGTTGGGCTTAATTACAAACATCCAGTTGAATGCACCGTATTCGTAATAGTCGCCATAACACTCGTAAATCATATAGTGGTCTGAGAGGTCTGTCTCGTAATCGCTATCGAGAGTAGAGTATACCACTACGCTGTCCTCGCGGTTTAGTAAGGCGTTCTCGCCCTCGTAGACTACGGTGTGTTGCTCGCCATTAATCTTGGCATTGAGCGTGATAATATTACCCTCAACCACAAGCGTTGCCTCATCGAACTTAATGATTGCATCGCGGTGTGTATTTGCATCGGTCACCCAGTAACCGCTGTACTCCGCAGTGAATGTCCACTGTTCGTATGTGTCGTTGGGATCGTAGGTGTATGTGCCATCTGGGATCGACACAATGCCAGAATCGGTAGCAATAGGGCCGTAAGCGTCGATACGATAGTATGTCGCGTTGGGGTATGAGTTGCCTTCAACGTCGAAGCCACGATCCGAGAGGATAAACCAATAGTTGCCCGCATCAGGTGTAAGTGCATCGCCATAGTAGTCACCCCAGAGAACAGGGGCCTGGAAGTTAATCTCACCATCTCCCGCTTGGGTGATGGTTACATCGAACGATGCAGAACCGTAGCCTACGGTAACCATTGTTTCGCGCTCCTTGCCCGATACGTTTGTAGCCACACCGAGTGTTACCTTGCCACCACCTTTACACTCAATGGCGTATATCCAATCGGCTGTGGTCTTGGCATAGACATAATCTACGGGGTTTGTGTTCGTAAGGGTATACTTAATCACCACCTTCTGACCACATCGATCAATCAAGATGTTGTCCTCACCCCTGTGTGTAATGGTTGGGGGAGTGGCTTCGTTAGACTGCGTTACAACCACCGTGGCAATGTTCGATTCGTAACTTAAGGTTACGGCGGCCTGACGTACGCCACCAGTGTCGTTTGTGTCGTACTGAATTGTAACCTTACCACTCTTGTTGCTCTTTACGCGAAGCCAATCAGAGGTAAGCGTAATCGTTGCATTTGCTTTGCTGTGACCGCCAATCTTGTAGTTGATGTTAAACATACCCTCATAGAGACCAATCTCAACATTTGTTGGGGATGTAATTGCAATCTCACCCTTTTTGAACCAACTTTCGCTTTCACACGCACATATGAGAAGTCCGCCAAGTGCAACAATTATAGTTAGAAGTTTTCTCATAATATGGTTAATAATGCCGTAATTCCTATCTTGAAAAACTTATTATCGCTAAATTTAAGACAAAAATAACAAATTACTACTAATTAACAAATCGTTATGCCACTATTTTGTTAATCAAAGAACTAAATAGGCATTAACTACGCAGCCATAGCAAACTACTTTGAGAAAAACGCCTCTGCCGAGAGTTTTAACGCTAAAGTAAAGGGGACCACTAATTTCAAAGTGGTGACCAAAAGTGACCAACGCTAAATCTTTTCGTGAAAATGAGGGGTTCTGTGTGATAATCATCAGTAGGAAATAACAAGAAAAAAGGAATAACCAAATTGGTTATTCCTTTTAACATATTTCGCCGTTACACTCTGTCTTACAGCCAAGCGGTGATATCAAAAAACCTGTCGGTGTCACATAGTCCTGTAACACCGTAATAAATCTCAACACCTTTATCCTCTAACGATTTGCAGATTGATAATTGCTCTTCAACAGGCAAATCATAATAGTTCTCGGGAATAGTATCATCTCCTATCTCGCAATCACCTTCAAAGTAGCATATTCTTTTGAAATACTTGCCATCAACATC
>JAGCKG010000032.1 GCA_017647625.1 Alistipes sp.
ATAGGTAGACACGCCGGACTTAAAATCCTGTGGGCAGTAATGCCCGTACCGGTTCGACCCCGGTTCCGAGTACAACAAAACCCTGTAAGTAGTTGATAAACAACACTTGCAGGGTTTCTCTTTTTCCCAAAACCTCAAAAATGGTCACTTTTGGTCACCATAACACAAAAGAGGACCCAAAAAACGCCTTGAAATTCTACCACATTTCGGTGCGGACAAACAAAAAAAATAAAAATTATTTTTTGTTACACCGAAAGATTTCCATCAAATCAGCCCTCAATGTAATTTAGAATTTCATTGTTTCTCTATGGACAAGACACGGTATATATTCTCCATCAAACAATATTTCTGCATAAACAACATCATCTATTGTAATGGTTGATATTACACTGGTAACAGAATGCGTAATATAACCTTTTATATCCCCACAAGTAAAGAATAGTTTTCCCGTTTTAGGTGATTTTATAACATCTATACTAGAGTCATTATTTTCTTTTATCAATTGTCTTGCAGTTTTGACATTACGAAATTGCAGATTATCAACACACTTTTTGATTCCAATCGAAACTTGACAGGTCCAATCACGCCCCTTTATAAAATCTCCCTTACTGAATATTTTGTGATAGTATGGTTTGATTCCCAGTATACTAAATAAGTTTTCAAACTGCAAATCCTTATTTGGATAACCAAAATATGGACCAACGCAAATAAATAGATTCTCTCTGCTACTACATTTCTTAATAAGGTTGACCAAGTGCTCAAGATTGTAAAGATTATCAGCCAAATCCAAAACGTTTGAGAATATATGCATAGTAGGCACATCACACTCTCTTCTGAAATCACTTTCGGTCAATTCATCAAAACCCTTATTAATTGCAAAAATTTTAGTATTTGGAAAAAAAGATGACACGTGTAAGACAGCACGTCCCAAAGCACGCCTTGATGGTTCAACAAGTGTTACACTTCTTACCGCTTGATTGATATGATTAGTATGTAGATAATCGGCGTAACACACAGATCCAATTGCTTGTCCACACCCATAATCTATAATATCTATTTGTGTATGACTATTAAAATCATCTGAAATACGCTTAAAGGCATGACGCAATTTAGCTGCATGCATATATCCAAAAGAGGCTATATATGCATATAATTCGGATTCATTTTTAATTTGATCTACTCCTCGATGAAGATTAGAATACAATTCTTCTACTAATTCTTCAGGCAAAAAACTAATAAACTTATTAGCTATGACTTGTAACTTATTAAAGGATATGTTATTTATATGCTTGATTATATAAGCATAATGAGTTCCTTCCTCAATATATGTAGACATACCTACTTTCCAATTATAGTTTCTGCAAATGGGTTTAGTTTGTGCTGCTGCCAATTAAGCAGTGCCATTTCCTTGCTTGTATTTGCATAGCAGTATTCACACATATGGGGGCAGGTGTTATACTCGCCAATATTCTTGCTTACTATGCAACCACAGAACTCTCGTTGCCCCTTATCCTTGTTATTTTTTCTCTTAATGATGGTGCTTTCGGGATTAAACAGGTCACCTTTGACAATATCTACTCCAAGAAATTCCATTAGTTTTACATCATCGGAGAAATACTTTATCATCAGGTCATCATCCACGCATTTGTTGTGAGCGATACCAAACTGGCTGATATCTATCTTCTCTCCACAAGTAGCAAGAGTATACCCCCAGGAGTTATTAAGTTCTGATAAGCCTTTGGCTATGGCAAGCATATCCTCTGCCTCAAATTCACGATAGTTTATACCGTTCTTTTCAAGGTTAGATTGCACTTTGCGATAGGTTCGGATGTCAGCATAACTAAACACCATCTTCTCAGTATAACCCTTTAGTTGCTCACCTATATTGTGTGCCTTATCAAGCAACTCATCAGTACCAATGGTATCGGTAAGAATCATCGGGTCAAAACGCCAAATAACCTTACCAAAGCCAAGTCTATCAACCAAACGCTTAAAGGTATCAATACGCTCTTGTAAAGGTGGGACTCCACGTTCTAACTTCTCTTTGTCATAATCATTAAGAGTGTATTGTATGTAGCAGTTTATCCCTTTATCAGCGAGATAATCAAGACATCCCCCATCTTTTAATAGTGATTTAGGGTTCTTTGACCAAAAGACAATAAGACGAGTATTGGCATAAGATACATAACTACGCACGCCATTGAATGGGTTAGTCCACGCAGAGTAGCCACCCTTCAACCTATGCAGAAACCAATCAGCATAGAATGCTGGGATATCCGTAGAGCGACTTGCAGAGACAATCACAGGGGCTTGTGCATCTACAATCTCTCCATTCTCACGTGTAATTTGTATTTTATCTTTTGCCATAGTTACCGTAAAGTATTTTACTCCCTCAAAGTTAAGCAACATTTTTCTTTTTATCAAGAGTCCCGCGAATAAAGAGTTCGATATTTAGTCGTACCTTTGTAACAACAAATATTTTGAGCATGAATAAAACATTTGAATATATACTGACTCAGCTCCGTAAGTCTCTATATTCGCGCGAGCTTAACTCTATATATGCTCTTTTGAATATGATGAATGACGCAGAACTGAAATCTGTTAAAGAGAGACTTCAAAGCATCATAGACCATATTTACGATGATTTGGCGGCGCAAAGTGAGTATAATGAAGAGAGCATAGAGTGTGTATTAGGTTTTATCGAAGATACTCTTAAATCTCGCAATATATCGCCCAATCGAAGCGTAACAGAGCTATTAGAGCTATTAACGAAGAAATGCGAAAATCGACTAAGCATTGTTGCTGAACTGTGCGAGCGTTTTGAGCATCAGTCGTTCGAGGACCAGAAGAGAATTATCAAGTCTCTTTTGCGTTACGACCACGATTATATCAGCCACACTATTATGAACGACTATTGGGGCGAAATACTCATTGATGACATTGTTGAGATGTGGCAATGGTGCAAAGATAGAAGCTATAATAGGTATATCATCAAATATGCAAAAGAGGAGTTTGTGTGGGAGCATATAGAGGAGTTTTCGATAACCAAATGGGATTATGAGTTACTATGTAGGCGACTGGGCAACTACCCTAATTTCGAGATTAAAGAATCTAAATTGCATAACAAATTCACATATTACAGTGTATTAAAATCATTAGGCAAAGATGTCAATAACGATGAAATAATGAGAGAGCTATTCTCATATATTAGAGATTGGATTGTAGTTCCAAATAGGTATCTCGCCATGATAGAACACGAACTTTCCATTACCTATCCGAGCGAGTTTTACATATCATCGAAACTTGTCCCCACGGTTTGTGATGCAATATGGTCACTAAGCAATATGAAACTCAACGAAGAGTTGTTGTTCTTTTACGAGTGGGATGCAAACATACGCCAAAAGGCAGATGATATATTAAACGAGCGATATGCTGACATAGAGTACAATCCATCAATAGCGGAGATGTGGTCGCTATATTGTGCATTAGCAAGAGAGTTGTTTCCAGAGAAATATGTATTTTTGTTAAGTGAAGATACACGACAAGCAAAGCGACGCAACGAAATGATAGATGAACTTAAACCTTTTATTGAGCAATTTGGATTTGAGGTGGAGGATGATGAGGACATTGATGTTTATGAGGATGAGACACTATCACCTACAAACAATTATATAATCACGATGCCCTCTTCAGATGAAGTACCATTTTAATGTATGGAATTTACAAATATATAAAATAATGCTATGGAACAGACTACACAAATAATTTCGCTTACAAAAGAGAATTATACACAACATCTACCAATAACCCCTGTCGCATTTTCTGTGGCAGAGGGCGGTGCTATGGGATGCCCCGGAAGAATCATAATTATTGATGAGAAAAACAATGTATATGATTTCTATATGCACGAATTAGAGAAAGAGGATGTGATGAAGATTTTACCTGCGTTGTATGAGAGCAAAGGAGCAGTATTGGGCATGGAACCAGCAACATCAGGATGGAAACGAGTATATTTAGGCATGGGTAACCACCTTATGGTTGCAGAGTCAATTTATGAAAGGTTTAACGAATTTGCAAAGACTCTTTGGCAGTCAAGAGGAAGTCTATACCAGCAGTGGATGGGTGCTGTTCAAGATATACTGTGTTCGAAACAGATGTAATATACGCGACTAAAATAGTAGCGAATTTTATTATCAGTATATTTGACATCACTATATTTAATATCCATAAATAATTGCTATCTTTGTTGTTGTGGTGTCAATTTAATAGGTAATGTGTTATAAACAAAAAAGAGTTAACGCTTCTCTTTTTTTTTGTTTTGTGCGATAGGTTCGCGAAAGGGGACTAAAGCGGACCAAAGGGGTAGTTTTCTGCGCCTAATACCAAAGGGACCAAAGCGTCCTAAAGCGGACCAAAGGGGAGATAAGCAACTCGTACTCCCCTTTCTGCCCATTCTGCAAGTAAAGCGGAGTAAAGGGGACCAAAGCGGACCAAAGCGGACCAAAGGGGATAAGCAACCCGCACTACCCTTTCTGCCCCTTTCTGCCCTTTTGCAAGTAAAGCGGACTAAAGCGGATAAGCAACCCGCACTCCCCTTTCTGCCCCTTTCTGCCCTTTCAACGTAGCTGTCGCTTGGCACAAGCGAAACAGACACAAACATACAAGGGCAACACCACCTAATTTCTTGTCAGAAGGGGTTAGATGTGGCCTATCGCAAAAGAAACCACTCAGGGATAGTAGTTGACCTACAGCTCTGAGTGGTTTGATCTTTTGGGATAGGTCGAAGATGACCCCTTATCACAAGAAATTACTCGTATTGACCAGTCTTTAAACGCATAACCTCATCCTTTGTTAGGAAACGCCAATCGCCACGCTTGAGATTCTTTTTGGTAAGACCTGCGTAGTAGACGCGGTCGAGTTTCTGCACGGTGTAGCCGAGATGCTCAAACATACGACGAACGATACGGTTACGACCAGAGTGGATCTCTACGCCGATAGTCTTCTTATCTTCAGATGCGTATGCCACCTCATCGGCAAAGATATCGCCATCCTCAAGGGTGATACCCTCGGTGAGTGTATCCATATCTGCGCGTGTAAGAGGCTTATCGAGTGTTACCTGATAGATCTTCTTCTTACGGTATGATGGGTGTGTAAGCTGTCGTGTGACATCGCCATCGTTGGTAATAAGGAGTAGACCGAGTGAGTTCTTATCGAGACGACCTACAGGATATACGCGCTCGGTGCAAGCATCTCTCAAAAGGTCCATAACGGTCTTATCGGCGTGTGGGTCCTCGAGTGATGTAACATAGCCCTTTGGCTTGTTAAGCACGATATAGACGTGCTTCTCGCCCTGAAGACGCTCATCGTTGAAACGCACCTCGTCGGTAGGTAGAATCTTTGTACCGAGTTCGGTTACCACCTGACCATTTACGGTTACCACACCCGCAAGGATAAACTCATCAGCCTCACGACGTGAGCATACACCCGACTGCGAGATAAAGCGGTTAAGACGTACCTCGCCATTTACGCGGTTAGGGTTATACTTTGGATACGAACGAGGCTTCTCATCACGCTTAGGGGCAAAGCCACGCTTGGCACCACCACGATTGTCGCTACGACGCTCCGAAGCACCTGTGCGAGTACCGCTCTTTGGACGTCTGCTATCCTCGCGGTTGAAACTACGCTCACCACGCTCTGTACGCTCTGCACGGTTGAAGTTGCGCTCTGTGCGCTCGCCACGCTCTGTGCGGTTGAAGTTGCGCTCGCCACGCTCTGTACGCTCTGTGCGGTTGAAGTTGCGCTCGCCACGTGGCTTACGCTCCTCGTACTCTGGACGAAGGCGGTTTTCCGCAGTGAAATGCGGGTTGTAAGATGAACGCTTCTCTTTAGTTGCCACACGAGGGCGGAACTCTCTTGTTCCCTCGCTGTCGCCCTCACGGCGAGGACGAGGGTTACGCTCAACGCGCTCTGTTGTGTTTACTCGCTGACGCTTGTCGCGTGCAAAGCGCGAAACATTGGCTGTTGAGTCTGTATTCTTTGTCTTCATAATATGTATATAATATATTAAAATATCGGTGCAAAGGTAACTATTTTTTTTGATGATGAGCATCTTTCGCAAGATTTATGCCAAAATGAGATAATTATATATACCTTTGCACAAAATAGATAGAGAACTATGAACAGAGAGATTCTACGAATAGCCATACCGAACATTATCTCGAACATCACAGTACCGCTTATGGGTATCGCCTCTACGTTTATTGCAGGGCGTGTTGCGGGTAGCGACGGTGCTACAACCATAGGTGCGCTGTCGATAGGTGTTGCTATCTTCAACTTTATATACTGGAACTGCTCGTTTATACGAATGGGTACATCGGGTCTTACAGCCCAAGCATATGGCTCGGAGCAGCATAAGGAGTACTCGTTGATGCTCTGGCGTGCGGTATGCGTAGCCTTTGCCGTTGGTCTTGTGGCACTGCTTCTGCAATGGCCTATAGGTGAGTTCTCGTTGTGGTTTATGAGTACTGGCGACAGCACAAGCGATGCTATGATTGCCCGATATTTCTACACTCGCATATGGGCAGTACCTGCGGGCATTATGCTCTTTGCCTTTAACGGCTGGCTTACGGGTATGCAGAATGCCGTTGTGCCTATGGCTGTGGCTATTATGGTCAACATCCTGCACGTTGGCTTTAGTTACCTCTTCTCTATCGTAGGCACTTGGGGCTTGGAGGGTATCGCATTAGCATCGGTGGTGGCGCAGTGGACGGGCGTGATTGTTATGGTCATCATCATCGTAGCAATGTACCGCAAACGTCTTGTAAAGGTCTCGTGGAGCGAGATTATAGACCTCGAGGCTATGAAACGCTTCTTCTCTATCAATAGCGATATCATCATCCGCACCTTCTGCCTTGTGGCGGTATATACATTCTTTACCAAGGCATCGGCAGATATGGGCGACAAAAACATTTTGGCTGTAAACACCATTCTGCTACAGTTATTTACCCTATTCTCATATATGAACGACGGCTTTGCATACGCTGCCGAGGCCCTTACAGGCAGGTTTATCGGTGCAAGGGATGGCGCATCGCTACGCAAGTGCATAAAACTATGCATCGTATGGTGCTTCATAGTGTCGTTTATCTATGTAGGTGTCTACATCGGCTGGTGGCGCGATATATTCTCGTTGCTTGTCGATGGCGAGCATAGCAATACCGCAGAACTCTTGGCTGTGGCAGAGCAGTATATCGGCTGGATTATCGCCATACCTATCGCCTCGGCACTACCATTTGTTATGGATGGCATTATGGTAGGCGCAACCCGCAGTCGTATTATGCGCAACTCGATGATTTGGTCATCGGTATGCTACTTTGTACTCCTCTACGGCACATCGTGGCTTATCGGCAACAACGCCATATGGCTCGCCTTCACCTCCTATATGTTCCTCCGCGGATTATTCCAATATCTAATGTCCGACAGACTCAAGAGCATCTACAGCGAGGCGGAGAAATAGACTGAAAACTGAAAGGTGAAAACTGAAAACTGAAAGGTATGGTGTCTGCGACGCGTGTTAAGAAAACTTATGCGAAGCATACCATACTTTTCAGTTTTCACCTTTCAGTTTTCAGTTTAAATATGTACTTGCTCGATTGGTTGCTCCTGCTTTGTGTCTAATGGTGCGGAGTGGTAGCGCACCTTATCGAAGTCAATCTTCGCGAGGTCGATACAACGAATCGTGTTATTGTATGCCGTTTTATAGTACACCTTGCGGTTTGTAAGATCTATAGATGATGTCCACTGCGTAGCACTTGGGAGGGTCAACTCCTGCGGGTTTTCACTCGCGATAGGGACATCGAAGTTGTTCAAGATATGGAAACTCTCCAACACCGTAGCCTCGCCATTAGCGCGCTGTGGGGCGGTATTGCGGAAGAAGGCTGCGCGCACAAAACGTGACGGAGGTGTAAAGTCGCCAGGGAGACCCAACATAGCCGAACTACCACCTATAGGCTCAAGCGTAACATCGCCAAGTTTATAGTTGTCGGCACTACCTGGACGGAGATTTACATAGTTATTCAAGTTGGCAAGGTGCCACTCGAAGCCTGGGGCGTTGGTTATAACACCAACGGTGTTGTCGTAGAAGTTTACCTTGCCGTCGACAATCTCCATAACCACCTGATTGCCCGATGGGTCGCCAATGCGCCAATGTATCACCGCTGTCTTCTCCAAGCCCACGATATGTACTCCCTGCACAGCCTTGCGCACCTCGTCGATGGTGGCAAACTGGCTGAGTATCCACTGCACCACCTGCAAGTCGGCAAGCGTATTGGCATCGTTAACCGTATTGTACTCGCCATAACTACCATAGCGTGGGAAGAAGAACAAGCCTGCCGACAAACCCTTCTCGTTGATGCCCTCGGCAATAAACTCCTTCTCCACAACGGCAAGACCCACAACGCCATAGCGTGACTTAAACTTTAGACCATTAAGACCCGTAGGCGTATAGGACTGCAACTGCTCGCCACGCGGGATGACGACATACTCGCTCTTCAAAGCACCCTTTGCCCACTCTATCGTGCGCGACTGCACATAACTGCCATCCGCAGCCTTTAGCGATATGCCTGTACAAGCAATCGCAACAGAGGTACTACCCACCATCGTGGCAACACCAATCATTAAATTTCTAACCATCTTTTTCATACTAAATAGATTAACCTATCGCACTCACCGCATAAATCGCACCACAACCATAAATAGCATAAAAAATTTGCACAATATTTTGTTTTAACACTTTTTATGCTTAACTTTGTTTGCTGTAAAACATCTAATCTCTAATAGATATGCGTATAAAGAGACTTTTGGCAATGGCGGTAGCGACTGTGGTATTGTGCAGTTGCTCGTACACCACTACATATATTGGTAGCATCACAACATACAATGCCGACGGTAGCGTTCTCAAGAAGTGGGATAAGGTATGTCTGCACGAGCAGTCGAACAACTACACCACTGGCAACGCCTTCAAGCCTTATGGTGTGAACTTCTACGATTTGGAGAGCGGTCGTTTTATCGTTATTGGCAACTCCGTACCTTACGTTGTGGAGTACGACATCATCAAGCGCAATACCAACGATGATCAAAACGATGCATTCAAGATGGAGTTAATCAACCGCCACGACCACCTATGCTATATGCTCGAGGAGTACAAGATTAACCTCAAGTATAGCAAAAAGGATAGCGATGAGCATAAGAAGTGGAAGGAGACCATCGAGCGCACAAAGATTGAGATTAGCAACATCTCATACACGCTATCTCACGAGTACTCTTACTACATAGATTAGTTAGCGCACAAACGATATACAGGGAGGGGGAGACTAAAAAGAGAATTACCCAACCTTCGACCTAAGAGGGTGAATAAAAAGATTTAGTTTTAGGCTACAGACTTTTTATTCACTCTCTTGTTATTTGGTTACTTTAGAATGGTTGCGGGAATAGTACCACCACAGAGAGTGAAGTAGAGCGTCGATAGTTGACTACTGCTGTCAAAGGGTGCAAAGACTATTTCGGTGGCAAAATCTGCCGTTGCCCAGTTACGCAGTTGGGAGTTGGAGAGCGAGGCACGAGCATTGTCACGAAGGGACAGAAACAACACCCTACCCTCGTTGTAAGCCTCTTGTATGTGCGCAGGAATCTTACGGTATAACGAGCGACCGAGAGTCACCACAACCGACGAGCCACAAGCGAGCAGAACATCCAACACAGCGCGTTCTATAGGCGAATGGAAACCACTTATGACAATCTTATCAGTGTGGGCAATATCGTGCGCCCAACGAATGGCGAGATCGAGAGCCTCTGAAGGTGCAGTACGCGAGGCAAAGAAGGCGACCAAAGGTCTATCCAATAACTCCTTGTTTCCAGATAAGTCCATAAAAAAGCGCAGGCTACTGCATAAACTTATCCCATACCGAGGTCTTGGCTACCTGTAACACGAATAAGCAATACAGATAACCCACGCCGGATGTTATATCGCACATACCGAGCCAATCGGTGGTAAGGATATACACCTAACGTGGACATCTGATTGCGTATCCTCGCGTTACTCTAAACGGCCAAGTTTCGGTTATGGAAGATTACGACAACAAAATGTCAACTAATATGTCTGGCAAAACAATAGAATCGTTGCCGAAACAAAGATAAGCAAAATTTTTGGAATAGCAGATAATGACGTAACAAAAAAGGGTCGGAAGAACCGACCCTTGTAGTAGCGAGACCCAGGATTGAACTGGGGACCTCATGATTATGAATCATGCGCTCTAACCAGCTGAGCTATCTCGCCATTGCTCTAAAAGCGAGTGCAAAGATAGAGATTATTTTTATCTCTGCAAACTTTTTTGCAACTTTTTTTAAATTATTTTTAAAAAAGGGGCATTCCAACCAATTTAGAACGCCCCAATACCATAATTTATGGTCTAAAAACCGATTAGTCCTTCTCGATTACACCAGTCCAGTTACAAGTAATGTTATTACCCAAGCAGTCGTAAGCGTTAAGTTTTACGGTGTGTGTACCGTCGCTGTTCTTGATAAACTCCGCAGTACCGCTCTTAAGCATTGCGTAGTTTGCAAAGCCAGCCATATCGCTACCCGAACCATACTCAAGCAACCAACTACCAACAGCCTGCGCGTAGTTATTGGTGAAACCAGCCATCATAACCATCTTACCTGGAGTGTTAGAGATAGTGTACTTACCATCGAAATCGCCATCCTTAGATGTGTTGTCAGTGATAAGGTCAAACTGCAAAGTATCACCATAAACATAGCCGTTAGACTTGTTCATAATGAAGACAGTGTAGTTTGAGTAGCCAGTCTTCCAGTAGTCGCCCTCATAGCCCCACTTGGCACGATGCTCGCCATCGAAGGTAACGTGACGGTCTGCAGTAAGTGTAGACTTTGCCTCGCCATCCTGACCACCTGTAGGGTTATTGTTATTGCCACTATCGCCACCATTGTCATCATTGTTGCCGCTATTCTCTCGTGCATCCATACACTCAAGGCTACCGTTGTATGTTACCTTATGACGCTTACCCTCGATAGTTAGCTCAAGCTCAACCTTCTCTGGGCCAACAATCATCTTTGCATCGGTGTAAGAGAACATTTTAGTGTTAGTATCATCTGTACCAGTTAGGTATAGTTTGCTATATGTACCAACGATGACATATGTCTGCAATGTATCAGTTGCCGAGAATGTATATGTACCATTTGGCAATACAGAGGCATTGCCCAAAGGTGCATTCACATAGACACGATAGTATGTTGCATTTGAATACAACTGACCAGCATTATTCATAGGCTTGTCAGAGATATGTAGCAAATAGAGGTCAGCACCCTCGCCATAGTCCTCACCATAGTAGTAACCATTGAGGTAAGTACCCTCGAACACCTCATCAAACTGACCGCTAATTGAGCCACCAGACTTCTGCGAGAATACAACATCGAACGACTCGCTACCATACGAAACGTGAACAATAACGATACGAGTAGAAGATGTAGTGTTAGCATCAAACTCTACAAGGATAACACCATCAGCAGGGGTAGTGATAGCCTTTACAGCCTCTGGACACGACTTAACCTCGGTCTCTACCGATACACCCGCTACAGGCTTCTGAATAGTGTAGGTGATAACCTTTGATTCGCCATTAGCATCTACATCCATCTTATTGTCAGATGTAAGTTTGAAATTTGCATTGTCAATCACCTCCTCGTTACCACACGCAGTGAATAGAGCGACCAACGCTACCAATGCAATTGAAAAAATACGCTTCATTGTTATAGTTTTATTTTAAGTTATTAACGCTTTGTAGTAAATGGGTCGCACTCGATAAATGTAACACCATTATTCATATCTACGACCTTGACACACATTGTGTACGATGTGCCATAGTTCAAGTAGTCCCACTTGTAGTCGTACTGGCTCTCGAGGAACTGGCGCATACTGTCGTGGCTCAAAGCAGGGATGAGCGATACCATACACTCCTCGTATGAGTTATAGCCAGCCTGCAAGTACTTGCCCGCCTTAATCTCTTCAAGGTTTGAGGTCTCCATCATCGCAACATAGCAACACCATACATCATCGCCAAATACGCAGTCGAAGACTACATCATTGACGTTAACCTCCTTCATTGTAATATCTACAGTACCCTTACCTGCAGACTCCTTGGTTGTATGAATCTGAACAATCTCAACACCACCAAGCAAACTATTCTCCTTACCCTCGCTATAGTCCATCAAGGCAGCCAAGATAAGGTAGTCGGTAGATGAACTAACATTCATCATATAACCAGGTACATACTCACACTCCTTACCATTCTCCCAGTTGAATGTAAGAGGACCGCTGAGCATCATACCATAATTCACAACCCAAGCACCTGGATTAGGCTGATACTGGTCGTATGTACGCTTATCAACTACCGAGCAACGCCAATACTGACCATCCTCGGCATTGATTCTAAACTTGAATGATGTAGAGCCAACCTCAAGCACCTCGATAAGTTTCTTTGCACCCGTATCATCACCCGCAGGAATAGTTGCACCCGACAAGATACCGTGATAGTAGCCCTGAATGCTCTTCTCAACACCATTCTCATCATATGTAAGCATCATATAGATAGCATAGTAGCCACCAGCAACATCTACAGAGACATAAGCATCTGTAAATGGATATCCGAAAGTATTGGCATCGGCACCAGCAGGGATATAGCAAGATGACTCAGGATGAATAGTATATGGATAGTATGTATCAGCAAGCGTATATGTACCATATGGGAAATATTGGCTCATAGTCTCGCTCAATGTGTAGAAGTCCAACTGGATAATATCACCATTGTCACGCTCAAATAGAACGTAGTAGTTAAACTCCTCATACCAACGACCATCCTTCGACTTGGTAATCACAATGTTCTCAACGCCATCAATCTCTGGCAACTCGAAGTTACCATCGTTGCCACCGCCATTATCACCACCGTTGTCGCCACCGTTATCACCACCATTGTCGCCACCATTGTCGCCACTACCCTTTGTAGTCATCGAAAGAGCGTTTGACAATACTGTGTCGATGCTGTTCTGCGCAGCCGCTACGACGTGGTAGGTTGTGCCACGCTGTAGGTTGTCTACGACAATAGGACTATTCACATTCTTGATAACAACGCCCTCTGCAAAGACCTTCTCAGCAGTCATAACATCACCATCGTAGAGAATGTAGGCACACTTCGATGCACCCTTCGCGTCGACAGTAAAGATAATAGAGTTCTCTGTAACACCCACGCTCTGAATCTCAATCGTAGGAGCCACCTCGTTTTGATTGTCGCACGATGCAAATCCCAACATCGATACAATCGCAACGAACAAAAGTTTTGTAATTGCTTTCATTTTGTTAATAATATTTAGTGTAATTAGTTTACTTATCAGCCGACGTAATATCGCCATATTTCGGGGCAAAATTAGAAAAATTTGCTCTATTATGCAACTTTTGCACCAAAAATCAACCACCTATTATAGACCAAGTTATGGTATGCAATTTGCAGTATTTCTAAAAAAGATTATGTTCCTAAAATTTATCAATATATTATCTCTGCTGGCAAGCCTTATACTACTTGCATCGCTCTCCGTAGAGATAATCTACTCGCACCAGTTAGAACATTTCACCGACATCTACTCTTGGTCGATGCTGATAGTCTGCATAATATTTATCGTGGACTTCTTCACGCTTATGTACAACAGCGAACACCCCATACGTTTCTTCGCGCGCAACATCTTGATGCTGATACTATCTATACCCTACCACTTTATCGTCGAGCGGGCAGGCATCGTACTCGGCAACAAGGGTACGGTGATACTCAGCGGTGTGATTATGCTACGCGCAGTAATGGCATTATACTTCACTCTGCGCTGGCTTATCGAGGGTCGTGCCACACGTCTGCTATGGGCATATATTGCTACGGTGGTGATATGCACATACTTCTCGGCACTCTTTTTCTACGAGTACGAAGCACCTGTAAATAGCAGTGTCGAGAGCTTTGGCGACGCGCTATGGTGGGCGTGTATGAATATGACTACCGTAGGAGCAGAGATATTCCCAGTGACGGCAATAGGTAAGATTATTTGCGTGATACTACCTATCATAGGTATGGCTATGTTTCCCGTATTCACCGTCTATGTCACCTCATTGTACGATAGACAGAAGCGTGGCACGATGGTTGCAGATGATAAGGACAAACCAAAAATTTAAGATAATGAAAAAGATTTTACTATTTATGACTATGGTTGCCGTAGCAACCTCTGTGGTGGGTTGTAGCCAACAAAGACGCTGGAACGAAAGAGAACGCGAGGAACTACGTCGTGAACTGCGTGCCTACCGCGATATGGTCTACTTGGACAACCTTGCCGAGGCGGAGTTCAACAACTTCAGTGGCAACGTGGTGGAGGCTATCGAGATAGACTACCCTGTCTACACTACCTTCATTGAACTACCGGGCAGAGGCGACACCGTAGAGGTATACGTGGTATCTACTATCGTAGAGGAGTTAAAGGCAAACCCTCACAATATGCGCAATATCTACCCTTATCCAATGCTTGTAGAGGAGGGCATCCTGCCAGCAGGTCTTAACCATCAGGCACAACGCGCCTTCTACGACTGCTTCTCACGCAAGGTTAAGCAGTACTACGCCTCTACCATCGACTTCTTCAACGCTGTTGTTGGCGACGATGCATCGCAGGACACGCTCACAGATATGCAGATGCAGTGCGCTGCCGACCTCTTCGACTGGGGCGTGGAGGTTGACGAGACGATGATTATTGAAGAAGATTAAAAACGCACACCTTTTACCCATTGCATAGTTAAGTATAAAGTTTGTTCGAGTACGCTCGAATGCGGAGGGGATGCGCGGGTTGTTTACCGCGCGCCCCTCTGATTATTAAGTGAAAACTGAAAACGGAAAAGTAAAAACTGAAAACTGAAAACTGAAAAGTAAGGTGCGCTTCGCGCGAGGTTGTAAAAAAAGCAAGACTTTTTAGGTAAGCGGAGTAAAGGGGACTAAAGTGGTAGTTTTCTGCGCCTAATACCAAAGGGACTAAAGCGTCCTAAAGGGGACCAAAGGGGATAAGCAACCTACACTCCCCTTTCTGCCCCTTTCTGCGCCTAATACCAAAGGGACCAAAGAGTCCTAAAGCGGACAAAAGGGGATAAGCAACCTACACTCCCCTTTCTGCCCCTTTACACCCCTTTCTGCCCTTTCAGCGTAGCTGTCGCTTGGAACAAGCGAAACAGACACAGACCCACCGGGCAGCACGACCTAATTTCTTGTCAGAAGGGGTTAGATACAACGCTCGGCGAATTTCGAGACGATGGGCTGTACTTGGGCGTACTGCCCATTGGCGAGATAATTCGTTAGCGGAAGTAGATGACCCCTTATCACAAGAAATATTTCTCAGGAGAAGTCGTAAGATGTGGTGCATCGCAAAAGAAACCACTCAGGGATAGTAGTTGACCTACAGCCCTGAGTGGTTTGATCTTTTGGGATGTGCCGCAGATTGCGGCTTATCGTGAGAAATTACTCGATGCCTACGCGATCAAAGATAAAGTCTACATTCTTGAGATAGTACTCGAGAGTGAAACACTCGTCGAGTTCGGCACGAGTAAGGACTGCCATTACCTCTGGACTCTCGGCAAGAAGTTCCTGATAGTCAGCACGCTCGCTCATAGCACGCATAGCGATAGGCTGTACGGTGTCGTATGCCTGCTCGCGTGAGAAACCGCGCTCGATAAGGGCGTTCATAACGCGCTGGGCAAAGATAACCTTGCGTGTGCGGTAGATGTTGTCCATCATAACATCCTTGAATACTACGAGGTTCTCGAGGATGCCACGGAAACGGTTAAGCATATAGTCGAGAAGCATAGTAGCATCTGGAAGGATGATACGCTCGGTTGCAGAGTGTGAGATATCACGCTCGTGCCATAGTGCCACGTTCTCGTAGAATGCCGCCATATAACCACGCATAACACGCGCGCAACCACACATATTCTCTGAAGAGATAGGATTACGCTTGTGAGGCATCGCTGATGAGCCCTTCTGACCCTTGCCGAATGACTCCTCAACCTCGTGTACCTCGGTACGCTGAAGGTTACGAATCTCCATAGCCATCTGCTCGATGCTCGATGCGATAACAGCAAGAGTAGCCATATAGTATGCGTGACGGTCACGCTGGATAACCTGTGTAGAGATGTTCGCGCTCTCGGTACCAAGTTTCTCGCATACATAGTCCTGAATAAATGGAGGAATGTTTGCGAAGTTACCCACAGCACCAGAAATCTTACCTACCTCAACACCGCGTGCAGCAGTGATAAAGCGGTTAAGGTTACGCTTCATCTCCTCATACCACAATGCCCACTTAAGACCAAAGCTGGTGATATCTGCGTGAATACCGTGTGTACGACCAATACAAGGAGTATTCTTAAACTCGATAGCGCGCTGACGCAACACCTCCAACATCTTCTCGATATCCTCCAAAAGGATGGTATTTGCCTGCTTGAGAAGGTAGCCGTTAGCGGTATCTACAACATCGGTACTTGTAAGACCATAGTGTACCCACTTACGCTCCTCACCCAAAGTCTCACTTACGGCGCGTGTGAAGGCAACGATATCGTGACGTGTCTGCTGTTCAATCTCATAGATGCGGTTGATGTCGAACTTTGCGTTCTTCCACAACTTCTCAACATCCTCCTTTGGCACTACGCCAAGCTGGCTCCACGCCTCCGAAGCCAAAATCTCAACACGAAGGTAAGCATCGAACTTGTTCTGCTCGGTCCATACCTTACGCATAATCTCCCTGCTATATCTCTCTATCATAACTAAATATTTTAGGTTAGCAACTTATTTATTCATTCTATTAATATAGGCCTCAACGGTGTTCTCCATAAGGCAAGTGATGGTCATAGGACCTACACCTCCCGGCACTGGCGTAATGGCTGCTGCAACATACTGTGCCTCCTCGAAGTCGACATCGCCACAAAGTTTACCATTACGAGAGTCGCGGTTTACACCCACGTCGATAACCACAGCACCAGGCTTAATCATATCTGCTGTGATGACACGCTCACGACCAACAGCCACGACAAGGATATCTGCACGTCGTGTCACCTTATCCAAATTCTTGGTCTTGGAGTGCGCCATAGTAACCGTAGCATTAGCATCCAACAAGAGTTTAGCCACAGGCTGTCCCACGATGTTACTACGACCTACAACAACAGCCTCCTTACCCGCAATGTCTACGCCTGCGAAGTGAAGCAACTTGATGATACCCTTTGGAGTGCAAGGAAGCATACAAGGTTGCTTGAGCCATAGTTTTGCAACGTTGATTGGGTGGAAAGCATCGACATCCTTCTCTGGAGAGATTGCCAAGATAACCTTATTCTCGTCAATATGCTTAGGTAGAGGCAACTGCACAAGGATACCGTCTACATCGTCATCGTTGTTGAGTTGCTCCACAAGTTCCAAAAGGTCCTGCTCTGAAATTGTTGCCTCGCGACGGATAGTAGTATTGCGAATACCCACCTCTGTCGCAGCCTTTGCCTTACCCGTAACGTATGATACGCTACCTGGGTCATCGCCAACAAGGATAACGGCAAGGTTTGGAGTGCGACCATACTGCTTGTTAAGCACGTCTACACGCACCTTAAGTGCCTCCTTTATTGACGTAGATAGATCTTTACCTTTTATAATCATAGCCACTATATGTTTAATTATTTCTTGAATGCCTTAGCACCGATATCGGTACGGTGGAACAGATTGTCGCACTCGATCTTTGCGATATCCTCGCGGGCCTTCATCTGCGCCTCCTTGAGCGTTGGTGCAGAGGCCACAACGATCATCACACGACCGCCTGCGGTAACCAACTTACCATCCTTCAAGGCTGTACCCATATGGTATATCTTTGACTCTACGCGCTCTGTACCCTCGATAACAAAGCCCTTCGCGTAGTCGCCAGGATAACCCTTCGATGCCAATACTATGCCGAGTGTAGCCTCGTCGCTCCACTCTGCCTCTGGTTGCTCATTGTTAGCAACAGCCGTAAATACATCTATAGCGTCGCTCTTAAGACGTGGCAATACCACCTCGGTCTCTGGATCGCCAAAGCGTGCATTGAACTCGATAACCTTGATGCCCTGTGGGGTCTTCATAAGACCACCATAGAGAACACCTGTAAATGGCGTACCCTCTGCAACCATAGCATCTGCCACACGTTGCATAATGTTGGTCATAGCATACTCGTGGTCCTCTGCAGTAACAAATGGCAACTCGGTATATGCACCCATACCGCCAGTGTTTGGACCCTCGTCGTTGTCATAAGCGCGCTTGTGATCCTGCGCTACAGGCATAGGACAAATCTTATTGCCCGCCACGAAGCACATCAACGAGAACTCCTCACCTGTGAGGAACTCCTCGATAACTACTCTACCCTCGCCAAACTTGGTGTCGAGAAGCATATCTCGCAACGTAGCCTCTGCCTCCTCCATTGTGGTGGCGATAACAACGCCCTTACCTGCTGCCAAGCCGTCGTACTTCAATACTGTTGGCAAAGTACCCTTACGCACATATGCCAAAGCCTCGTCGAAGTTAGAGAATGTAGCGTAGTCAGCAGTAGGCACGTCGTACTTCTTCATAAGACGCTTTGCAAAGTCCTTGCTCGACTCAATCTCTGTTGCAGACTTTGTAGGACCGAAAATAGTGAGTCCTGCAGCGCGGAACTTGTCAACAACACCTACAGCAAGCGCAGCCTCTGGGCCTACGACAGTAAGGTCGATGCCGTTCTCGGTGGCAAAAGCAAGGAGTTTATCTGCCTCAGTATCCTTGATTGCCACACACTCGGCAAGTGCTGCAATACCAGCATTACCGGGAGCAGCATATATCTTTGGGTTCTTTGGCGAACGCGACAACGCCTCAACAATAGCGTGTTCACGACCACCAGAGCCGATAACTAATACTTTCATAATCAATTAGTAATTAGTAATTAGTAATTAGTAATATTAAAAGGCGATGCCTTTTGTATGGTGAAAAGTGAAATGTTAAAACTAAACAATATGGCGTCTACGACATATCGATATTTCGCGCGAAGCGCACCTTACTTTTGAGGCAAAACTACGTAATGCCTCGACTTTGCTACGGCTCGGCAAAACAAGTACACTTGTTCTGCTCTCGCCTTAATCGCAAAGTTCAGTTTTCACATTTTGGTTTCACCTTTTAGTTTCACCTTTCAGTTTAATTTCTTGTCAGAAGTGGTTAGATTTGGTACCAAGTCGAAATTGACTCGGATGGGGGTGTACTTGGCGTACATCCCCATTCAGGGCAATGAGCTTGGTGCCGTAGATGACCACTTATCACAAGAAAGAACCTAATTTGTTGTCAGAATGGTGCATATATGGTAGTGGGTCGTAGACTGAAAAAGCGGAGTTTACTTGAGGTAAATGAGCATTTTTCAGACAAGCCCAATGCCATAGATGCGCCATTATCACAACAAATTAATGTTTGAAGTGACGCATACCTGTTACAAGCATCGTCATTCCAAACTCGTTAGCCTTCTTAACAGAGTCCTCATCGCGAACACTACCACCTGGCTGTACAAGGGCTGTTACGCCATACTGCTGGGCAAGGGTTACGGTGTCGTCGAATGGGAAGAAACCGTCTGATGCAAGAACGAGATTTGAAGTGAAGCCTGCAGCCTGTGCCTGCTTAAGGGCAATCTCTGCCGAGCCTACACGATTCATCTGACCAGCACCTACACCTACGGTGTGACCATCCTTAACAGCAACGATAGCGTTAGACTTAACGTGCTTAACAATGCGCCAGCCGAAGTTCATATCCTCAATCTCCTGTGCAGATGGCTTACGCTCTGTAACGCACATATCGGCAACAACCTCCTTGGTCTCGGTATCGAGTTGCTGTACAAGAAGACCGCCATTTACTGATACATACTGTGTCTGAACAGAGTTAAGGTCGCCCATATCTACCTGCAAAAGGCGCAAATTCTTCTTTGTAGTAAGAATCTCGAGTGCCTCATCGCTGAATGATGGTGCCATAATAATCTCAAGGAAGATCGGCTTCATAAGTTCTGCCACCTCCTTGGTAATCTCGCGGTTTACAGCAACGATACCACCGAAGATACTTACGGTATCAGCCTCGTAAGCCTTCTGCCAAGCCTCCTTGATATCCTTACCGATAGCAGCACCACAAGGATTCATATGCTTAAGACCCACAGCAAATGGCTCTGAGAACTCGCGCACGATATTCAACGCAGCATTAGCATCCTGAATGTTGTTGTAAGACATCTCCTTACCGTTGAGCTGTTTAGCAGTAGCCAATGAGTATGGCACACGCTCCTCTGAAGCATAGAACTTGGCAGACTGGTGAGGGTTCTCGCCATAACGCAAACTCTGTACAAGGTCGAATGATGCAAATAGCTTCTCGTTTAGTTCTGCCTGCTTACGCATATATGTAGCGATGCACATATCGTACTCAGCAGTGTGAGTATATGCCTTTGCCGATAGTTCAAGGCGTGTCTTAACGGTAGTGTTACCACCCTCCTCGATCTCCTTGATGATACGAGCATAATCAGCAGGATCGCATACCACAGTTACATCGCGGTAATTCTTCGCTGCCGAACGAAGCATAGATGGACCACCGATATCTATATTCTCAATAGCATCCTCCATCTTTACATCTGGTTTCGAGATAGTCTGACGGAATGGATAGAGGTTAACACATACCATATCAATAAACTCGATGCTATTATCCTTCAACGCCTTAAGATGACTCTCATCATCACGACGTGCCAAAAGACCACCGTGTACCTTTGGGTGAAGAGTCTTCACACGACCGTCACAGATCTCTGGGAAACCTGTAACATCGCTGATGCCGATAGTCTTAACACCGCTATCCTCAAGAAGTTTCTGTGTGCCACCAGTAGCAATAATCTCCCAGCCAAGACGACGAAGATTCTCGCAAAACTCTACGACACCACACTTATCGCTAACGCTTACTAATGCTCGCATATCTTAAATTTTATTAAACGACTTCTACAATTTATTACTAATCAGTTTGTTAATAGTCTTAACATAGAGCTTATGCTCGATGTTATGAATAAGGTTGGTAAGTTCCTCGATGTCGCTACCCTCGTAGACAATAGCACCCTGGTCGATAATTCTACCGCCATCCAATGTCTCATCCACAAAGTGGGTCGTAACACCGAAAATCTTGACACCATAGTCTACCGCATCCTGAATTGCGTGCGCACCCTTGAACGATGGCAAGAGCGATGGGTGAATGTTCACAATGCGCTGTTCGTAGCGCGAGAGCAACACCTTACCCACAATACGCATATAGCCAGCCAAGCATACGAAGTCTACCTCGCGCTCGTCCAACATATCGGCGATGACACTCTCATACGCCTCACGCGACTCGAACTCCTTTGGTGTGAAGGCGAAACTCTCCGTACCGTAACGCTTTGCGCGCTCCAACACCTTTGCACCCGGCTTATCGCAAACAAGCAATACAACCTCGGCATCTATCCTACCATCACGGCACGCCTCGACGATAGCCTCATAGTTGCTACCGCTACCACTTGCAAATACCGCCAATCGGGTCTTTCTCATACGCTACCCTATTAGAGGATTGTCACACCCTCGCCCTCGATAACACGACCAATAACAGAGGCGCGCTCACCGCACTCCTCAAGGATAGAGATAGCCTTCTGGGCATCAGCCTCTGGCAACGCGATAACCATACCGATACCCATATTGAAGATGTTGAACATCTCTCTATGACCTACCTTACCATACTTCTCCAAGAGGCGGAATACTGGCAAAATCTCCCAGCTACCCTCCTTAACCTCTACACCCTGACCATCCTTCAAGATACGAGGAATATTCTCATCGAAACCACCACCAGTGATGTGGCTGATACCGTGAACATCGCACTCTGCGATAACCTTCAACACCTGCTTAACGTAGATGCGTGTAGGCTCCAACAATGCCTCACCAAGAGTGCGGCCCTCAATCTCTGGATATGTCTCGTTAAGTTTTAGGTTGTTGTCGCTAACAACCTTACGCACAAGGCTAAAGCCGTTAGAGTGAACACCGCTTGAAGCGATACCTACCAACACGTCACCAACCTTAACACGCTCGCCAGCATCGATAAGCTTTGAACGCTCAACAACACCTACGGTGAAACCTGCGATGTCGTACTCGCCATCCTGATACATACCAGGCATCTCGGCAGTCTCACCACCTACAAGTGCGCAACCAGCCTGACGGCAACCCTCTGCAACACCTGCCACGATAGCCTCAACCTTCGCAGGCTCGTTGTGACCTACAGCAACATAGTCCAAGAATACCAAAGGCTCTGCACCCTGTGCCAAAACATCGTTTACACACATAGCCACTGCATCGATACCGATAGTATCGTGCTTATCCATCTCAAATGCGAGCTTTAGTTTTGTACCAACACCGTCAGTACCGCTAACCAACACTGGCTCCTTAATATTTAGTGCTGCAAGGTCGAACATACCACCAAACGCACCGATGTTACCCATCGAGCCTACACGCTTTGTAGATGCAACGTGCGACTTGATACGTCTAACAACCTCATAACCTGCCTCAAGATTTACACCGGCAGCTTCGTAACTTTTTGCCATAACTTTATATTATTTTTATTATTTATTACAACTTATTGTGATACAACGATGTTGGGTAACAGCCGTTGAAGCAAGCCATACACAACTCCGAGCGGTTGCCCGACTTGAGCAACGACTCCTCCGATAGGAACTCCAACGAATCAGCCTCGATAGCCTTGCACGCCTCCTCCTTGGACATACGCGCACAAAGCAACTCCTGACGAGTAGACATATCTATACCGTAGAAGCAAGGATTTGTAATCGCAGGGCTGGCAATACGAACGTGTACCTCCTTGGCTCCCGCCTCCTTGAGCAATCTCACGATACGTAACGATGTAGTACCGCGCACGATAGAGTCGTCGATAAGCACTACCGACTTACCATTTACCAACGAGCGTACGGCCGAGAGTTTCATACGCACACCCTTCTCACGCATCTCCTGCGATGGCTGGATAAAGGTGCGGGCGATATACTTATTCTTAATAAGACCCATCTCGTATGGGATACCACTCGCCTCCGAGTAACCGATAGCAGCACTGATACTTGAGTCTGGCACACCGATAACAACATCTGCCTTTGTAGGACACTGCTCATAGAGATAGCGACCCGACAACTTACGGAATGAGTGTACGTTGCAACCCTCGATATCGCTATCAGGACGTGCGAAGTAGATATACTCCATTGCGCACATCAAATGACGCTGATACTGCGAGTAGCGGTTTGAGCGAATGCCGTGGTGATCGATTGTAACAATCTCTCCTGGCTCAATATCGCGGATATACTCTGCACCTACGATATCCAAGGCACAAGTCTCCGAACTGACAACATAGCCATCGCCCAACTTACCGAGTGCCAAAGGACGCAAACCGTGCTTATCACGACAAGCATAGATACGATTCTTGGTCATAATAAGGAAGGCAAAAGCACCCTCCAGCATATTCAACGCCTCGATGATATTATCGATACGCTTATCCTCGTGCTTGTCCTTCTTTACAAGGTGAGCCAAGAGTTCACTATCTGAAGTAGAGTGGAACAGACTACCTCGCACCTCAAGATACTCCGCCAACTCGCGAGAGTTTACCAGGTTACCATTGTGTGCAAGAGCGAAATTGCCTGTGTGGTGGTTAAACGAGAATGGCTGCACATTGTTCGCTCCACCGCCACCTGTTGTTGCATAACGAACGTGACCAATAGCAATACGGCCACTTAGTTTTGACAACTTCTGCTGATTGAAGACCTCTGTTACAAGACCCTCGCCCTTAACCGTATTTAGTTTTTCGCCATCAAATGCCGAGATACCACACGCCTCCTGACCACGATGTTGCAAAGCGTGCAGACCATAGTATGCGAGGTTAGGCGCATCATCCACACCGAAGATACCAAACACACCGCACTCCTCGTGCAGGTCATCGCCATATATATCTAATGAATCTTTAAGCATACCTATATTTATTTAAGTGCATTGTGTAGTCGCTCGGCAACCTCCTCGTATGTCTCGCGCACACGACCCAAGTCTCTGCGGAAGCGATCCTTATCCATACGCTCGCCAGTAGCCTTATCCCAAAGACGGCAAGTGTCTGGCGAAAGTTCATCCGCCAACACCAAACTACCGTCGGTAGCGCGACCGAACTCTATCTTAAAGTCTACAACCGTAATACCTGCCTTTGAGTACAACTCCACAAGGCGATTATTGATACTTGCCGATATCTCATATATCTTCGCCAACTCCTCGTAGGTCAACAGACCAAGTGCTACAGCGTGGTGGTCGTTGATGAGTGGATCGCCCAAGTCGCTACGACGTAGGCAGAGGTCAAAGATTGTGTTCTCTGGCACAATACCCTCCTCCAAACCCAAGCGTTTAGCCATAGAGCCTGCCACAACATTGCGGACAATAACCTCAACAGGGATATGCTCCACAACACGACACAACTGACCATCATCACCAACACGCTCAATGAAGTGCGTGTTGATGTTGTGGCGATTTAGATAATCGAGTACCATAGAGGAAATATCGCACGTTAGGCGACCCTTATGCTCGATGATAGCGCGCTTAATGTTGTAGAACGCCGAGGTGTTATCCTTGAAGCGCACAACAACGTGGTCATCGCTATCGGTCTTATATATCTGCTTACTCTTACCCTCGTAGAGTAGTTCCAACTCTTTCATACTCACTATCGGTTAAGGAAGTAGTTAACTGCATTTGCGAAGATATCCTGTACCTTCTCGCCGTGGATATTCTTCATCAAGTCGCGCTCGTAACGCTCGGTATGTCCCATCTTACCGAGAATCTGACCCGATGGGTCGATGATACCCTCGATAGCGAAACTTGAGCCGTTAGGGTTGTATGGAGCATCGGTAGTAGGACGATTCTCTGCATCTACATACTGGAACGCCACCTGACCATTGCGGAACAACTCCTCTGCCATCTCGTCGCTAACAACGAACTTACCCTCACCGTGACTCACAGCGATAGAGTGGATATCGCCCACCTCGAACGAACGCAACCAAGGCGACGCTACAGTACCCACGCGGGTAGATACAATCTGTGAGATATGGCGGTTGATATCGTTGCGGAAGAGTGTTGGAGATGACTTGGTAACCATACCCAAACGACCATATGGCAACAAGCCCGACTTAACCAACGCCTGGAAACCATTACAGATACCAAGCATCAAGCCACCACGATCCAACAAGGCGTGGATAGCATCGGCAATATCCTTATTGTTGAGTACGTTGGCGATAAACTTACCACTACCATCTGGCTCATCACCCGCAGAGAAACCACCAGCAAGAGCCATAATATGGCAACGCTCGATATTCTCCTTCATCTCGCGGATAGAGGCAAATACATCCTCGCCAGTGAGATTCTTAAATACCGCCATTGTAACCTCTGCACCTGCGCGCTCAAATGCACGTGCTGTATCGTAGTCGCAGTTAGTACCTGGGAATACTGGGATAAAGACCTTAACCTTATCGACCTTCTCGCCTGTGTACTCCTTCATATGAATCTTGCCATCGCTTACGCGGGTAGGCTCGCCCTTCTTACCCTTATCAGCATAAACCGATGTATACTTCTCGGTATTTGCCTCCAACAACTCCTCCAATGGAAGACGTGTGCCGTTTACGAAGATAGCCTCCTTGTTAAGCGTGTTACCGATATACTCTGCCGATGGGTGGTTGAGTGTACGACGGCTCTCAACAACGATAGAGCCATATGATAGGTTGTACAACATCTGCTCGTCACACTCAAGCTCTGCACCGATATTATTACCGAACGACATCTTCGCCACAGCCTCGGCAACACCACCAAAGCCTACTGCGTAAGCCGAAAGGATATCGCCCTCGGCAATCTTCTTCGATACGAAGTCGAAGTTTGCTTTGAGTTGGTCGGTATCTGGCATATAGTTCGCCTTTGGAGTATGGCGGATGATATAGATCTTATGACCACCCTCCTTGAACTCTGGGCTGATGACATTACGAGCATCTACCGTAGTGATACCAAATGCCATAAGCATAGGTGGCACATTGATATCGCGGAAAGTACCGCTCATAGAGTCCTTACCACCGATAGATGGTAAGCCAAGTTCAACCTGCATCTTCAAAGCACCAAGCAACGCTGCCAATGGCTTACCCCAAGACTTAGCGTCTGTCATACGCTCGAAATACTCCTGATATGAGAAGCGCATATTGTCATACTTAGCACCCGCAGCAACAACCTTCGCACAAGCATCCACCACAGCATATGCAGCACCGTGATATGGGCTCCACTTTGCGATATATGGGTTGTAGCCATAAGCCATAATACTTGCGGTATTTGTGAAACCACCACCTACTGGCAACTTCTGCACAGACACCTGGGTCTCGGTACACTGTGTCTTACCACCGAATGGCATCAACACTGTAGATGCGCCGATTGTAGAGTCGAACATCTCGATAAGACCCTTCTGTGATACTACATTGTCATCCGAGAGGTTGTTCTTCATACGCTTGGTAGTTGTTGCGCCCTCAATCTTACGCTCGAATGGGTTAACATTCTCAACACCACCAATGCAAATCTTTGTATAGTGCTTAGCACCTGCCGAGTCGATAAAGTCGCGTGATAGGTCAACTACAACCTTATCGCCAGAGAACATACGCATACGACGTGTATCGGTAACATCAGCAACGTAGGTTACCTCAACATTCTCCTCGTGACAGAGAGCCATAAACTGCTCCATATCCTTGCGCTCGATAACTACAGACATACGCTCCTGCGACTCCGAGATAGCAAGTTCAGAGTAGTTCAAACCCTTATATTTGGTTGGTACGCGGTCGAGGTAGATATCCAAACCATCAGTAAGCTCACCGATAGCAACACTAACACCACCAGCACCAAAATCATTCGACTTCTTAATCAAGCGTGTAACGTCGCCACGACGGAACAGACGAGCCAACTTACGCTCCTCTGGAGCATTACCCTTCTGTACCTCTGAACTACACTCCTCCAACGAACTTAGTGTATGCTCCTTCGACGAACCTGTTGCACCACCTACACCGTCACGACCAGTACGACCACCGAGCAACAATACTACATCGCCCGCAGCAGGAGACTCACGACGTACATTCTCTGCCTTCACTGCGCCCACTACAGCACCTACCTCCAAACGCTTAGCAACATAGTCTGGGTGGTATACCTCACGAACGTGAGTTGTAGCAAGACCAATCTGGTTACCATAACTTGAATAACCTGCCGCAGCCTTTGTAGAGATAATACGCTGTGGCAACTTACCCGCCATAGTCTCGCCAACTGGCTTGTAGATATCGCCAGCACCAGTCACACGCATAGCCTGATATACATAGCTACGACCTGACAATGGGTCACGAATAGCACCACCAAGACAAGTAGAAGCACCACCGAATGGCTCAATCTCGGTTGGATGGTTGTGGGTCTCGTTCTTGAACTGCAACAACCACTTCTCCATAACGCCATCAACATCTACGTTTACGAAGATTGAGCAAGCGTTGTTCTCCTCGCTCTGCTCCATATCGTCGAGTTTGCCAATCTTCTTAAGGTAACGCGCACCGATAGTAGCAAGCTCCATAAGGCAGAGGCTCTTCTGCTCACGACCCAACTCCGAGCGAATCTTACGCATCAAGTCGAGTGACTCCTCGAACTCAGCACGCATAAACGAGTCGTCGAGGGTAATCTCCTCAATCTCGGTAGTAAAGGTAGTGTGACGGCAGTGGTCACTCCAATATGTATCGAGGATGCGAAGCTCTGTCTCCACAGGGTCGCGACCCTCCTTTGTAAAGTAGTTTACAACCTCACGAAGGTCATCAGCATTCATCGCAAGACCATTCTCCTTGCAATATGGTGCCAAGTCCTCCTCCTTCATCTGGCGGAAGCCCTCCAACACCGCTACTGGTTTAACCTCGGCACTCTCATTATCGCTCAACACCTCAAGATTCTTCTTGCGTGACTCTACAGCGTTAACCAAGTACTTCTCGATGCGTGCCAACGCCTCGGCATCAACACTCTCATCGAAGATATATAGGCGTGATGACTTAATCTTAACCTCTGCATTAGGGTCGATAAGGTGAACACAATCTACAGCAGAGGCTGCGCGCTGGTCGAACTGACCAGGCAAGAACTCCACCGCAAGGTGTGGCATACCACACATATCACACTCATCGGTAACGGCATCGGTAACAACCTCGCCAAATACCGAGTAGCGACTCTTCTCCAACAACTCATCGCTAAAACCAAATAGGTCGTAAACATTTACAAAGCGAAGTTTCTCGATGTTAAGACCGAGGTTTGAGTTCAACTCCCTGCGTAGAGTATCCGCCTCAACCTCAAAGCGCGAATATTTTTCAACAAATATGCGACGATTCTTCATAATTGTCTGTTTGTCGTTAGTGGTTTGAAATTACAACTCTGCAGTAAGTACCTTCTCTGTCTGCGCCTTGCGGAAAGCAAGCAAACGCTCCTCCAAAGCCTTATCTGTAAGGGCGAAGATTGAGGCTGCGATAAGAGCCGCATTCTTTGCACCATTGATAGCAGTTGTCGACACTGGAATACCACCAGGCATCTGAACGATTGAGAGCAATGAGTCAAGACCACCCAAAGCCGATGTCTTGATAGGCACGCCAATAACTGGAACTGTAGTCAACGCCGCTGTAACACCTGCAACGTGAGCAGCACCACCTGCACCTGCAATGATAGCACCAATACCTCGCTCACGAGCCGACTCGGCATACTCGACCATAAGATGTGGAGTACGGTGTGCTGAGATAACTCGCTTCTCGTACTCGATACCCAACTCCTCCAAAGTCTCGACTGCTGCCTTCATAACATCCCAGTCGCTGGTAGAACCCATAATAACTGCTACTTTCATAATCTTTAAGTTGTTTAGTTTATATTATTCTAATTATTTCAAAACAAAGACCGCCAACACATTAAGTATCAGCGGTCTAAATATTATATTTCACACTCTACGTCGCACACTAACTCCACAGTGATAGCATCCGAAGGCTGTGTTACTTGCTTCCAGCAAGAAACCAAAGCAGAACTCGTACCACCGAGTTTCAGATATGTTGCCGTTATCACACTGCGCGATAGTTTTGACATACGAAAACTTTACTATTTAATTTATGCAACAAAGATACAAAATATATCCCGATAAAAAAATAGTAAAATCTACTTTTTTCAACTTTTTATTAACACCTGCTCTCGCCAGCGCATATAACCCGCTATCGCGAGCGCGCAATAGAGCGTGTAAAGCATCGCAGTAATTGGTATTCCCTTGTAGAAATATAGACCAACACTAATCATATCTACTACTAACCATACCAACCACTGCTCCACCAACTTACGCGAGAGCATCCACATCGCCACAATGCTCAACGCTGTAGACATAGAGTCGAAAAATGGAACACGGCTATCGGTAAATTCGCTAAGCACATAGTACATCGCAACGTGCAACACCACATATACCACAACAAGCGGTACAACCCACCCCGTAGGCGTATGCTGGATATTAACAACCTTTTCAGTACGCTTTGCACCACGCAACCATACACACAAACCGTAGATACCTGCCACAACATAGTAGAGTTGCATCGCGGCATCGGCATAGATACCAGAATTTAGGTATAACACACCGTGTACAATAGGCATAATCGCACCTACAATCCAGAGCCAGATATTCGCCTTATACTCCAACCACAGGTACAACAAGCCAAGCAACGTACCCACTATTTGCAATACCAATTTTAGTTCCATTTTCGCTTTCTAAATCTAAAAATTCACAGTCACATTTGCCAATACGTTGATAGGTGCTTGAGGGAAGAAAAACGCCTCGTCGTAGCGCACGCCATCCCACATATATGAGTAACCGTAACCATTTGACTCATAGAGTGTAGAGAACAAATTATTCACAGCCATACCCATACGGACAGAGCCACCATCACGCAACTTCATCGTATAGGACAAATCAAGATTGGTAACGCAGTAAGCATCCAACGACAAAGCCTCTGTTTCGTTATTGGTAAAATACTGCTTTCCAACATACTGCGTATGCCACATCATCGACCAACCCTTATGGTGAATATCGGCAATAAATGCTCCTACAACCGATGGCGAATAAGAGATTGTCTTCGTACCGAGATTTTGTCCAAAAGTTGGACTATCTTTCATCTGGTCGACATAGTTCTCAATCTTATTCTGCGAGAGGGTTGAATTAGCCGATAGCGTCAACCATTTTGTTGCCTTGAACGACGCCATAAGTTCCACACCACGTCGGTAACTTTTATCGACATTTACATTCAATGCATCGTCGCCATCGTTAACCATACCCGTTGCAACCAACTGATTGTGGTACAGCATATAATATAGGTTTACTCCAAGCGATAGTCGAGGTGCAGAATAGGTATAACCAACCTCAAAATCGGTTAGTCGTTCAGGCTCTGGGTAACTATCATCCTTAGCGAACATATACCTATCGGTAAAATCCGAGCGCGTAGGCTCGCGATGCGCCACAGCCACCGAAGCAAAGAGGTTATGCTTTTGCGCCACATAACTAATACCCACACGAGGATTAAAGAAATTATATTGCTTATCCACGTCGATAGGTTGCATAGAATAACTACCATCCTCGCTCTCGATAGCGTTGTCATTCGTACCCCAAGTTTTATAGCCGACATAACGATACTGCAAGTCGCCAAAGAGGTGCAACTCATCATTATTACTACCCTCCATTGCCACCCAATTTGCTCGCACAAATAGGTTTGCGTCGTCCTTTACAACATCGTTGTCGTACCAATGACCCGCAACATCCTCAACGCCATCAACCCACGATATAGTACCCCAATGAGGCGAAGTATAACGACTCCACGAACCACCTGCCACAAGGTCCAAAGTACGTGTACGATAGTTAGTTGCGATATTCGCGCCACCATTATGGTTGAGCATATACTTATGGCGTATCATATCTGCTCTGCCGCCACGCTCCAAGTTGAGATACTTCGCCAACTTCTCATCGTCGCGATACTGGTTGTAATAACCATAACCATAGGTGTAAAAGAGCGTTGCATTCAACATCCAGTTTTGGTTGAAAGTATGATTTACAACAAGTTGATTGTTAAACTGAAGATAGTTATCCGTTTGGTCGTCGTAGTAGGCAATCTCGCCATTGGCATCTATATACTGACCCGAGTCGTGATACCTACGACCATACTTCACCATATCCTCGCGCGACACACCATTATAGGTTAGATAGGTCTTTGCCGAGCCACCAAACGACAACAGTTTCAACTTTGTGTTCGTGCCGTAATAACCCACCTGCGCCATATAACTCTTTAGGTCCGTTGAGCCTCGCTCGATATAACCATCCGAGCCGATATGCGTAAGTCGTGCATCCACAACCCAGCGGTCTGCAATAAGACCCGACGAGATATTTACACCCTGCTTATTGGTGTTGTACGAGCCATAGGATAGCGATGCCGAGCCACGAAACTCTGGCGAAAGAGCATCCGTAGTCATCGACACTGCACCACCAAAAGCACCTGAACCGTTGGTAGATACACCCGCACCGCGCTGTACCTGCACCGATCCTACCGACGATATCAAATCGGGAGTATCATACCAATACATCGAGTGGGAGTCGGGGTTGTTCATCGCAACACCGTTGATAGTAACATTTATGCGCGTAGCATCCGTACCTCTTAGACGAATAGCCGTAGCACCAATGCCAACACCAGTCTCGTTTGTGGCGATAAGCGAGGGTGTCAGCGCAAGCGCAGAGGGCATATCTGCACCATAACTTGAGCGAACAATAGCCTGCTTCGATAGGTTATCCTGCGCTACGGGCGTAGTACGCGAAGCGTAAGTTGTAACCACCTCAACGGCATCCAATTCATAGATTTTGGTTGTGTCAACCTTTTGATAGAGATCCTGCGCCATAACACTGGCAGAGGATAGTAGCATAGATGCTACAAAATAAAAAAACCTTTTCATACTTCTAAATTTAAGTTGAAAAGGGGCTTATCAAGATATTTCCTTTATCCCGGTCTCAGCATTACCTGTATCCGGTACAATGGGTGTAATCTCAGCCAAACATCCTCCCACTACTTAATTACGCTGCGCGCTCGCATAACCACATAGGAGAAATTCAGCACCCCTTAATTGGCACAAAGATAGTAGAAATTATTTAAACAACAAAAAATATTCGAATAATTGCCTCGCGCGCAATATGCGCATATATTGAGGTTGGATATTCACAAATTTTTGTTACCTTTGTGCGAATGTATCGAAACAACGATAAAACTACATAAACACTATGAAAAGAATTATTGCTCCGTCAGTATTATCTGCCGACTTTGGAAACCTAAATCGTGATATGGAGATGCTTGAGCGTTCACGCGCCGAGTGGGTACACGTTGATGTTATGGATGGCGTATTCGTGCCAAACATCTCGTTCGGTTTTCCACTAATGAAGCCACTACGCAAGGGTACTACAAAGGTCCTCGATGTGCATCTTATGATTACCGCACCAGAGAAGTATGTAGAGCGTTTCGTGGAGGCTGGTGCCGACTACGTCACATTCCACTACGAGGCCACAGATAATATCGAGGAGTGTATCAACCTTATCCGCAAGGCGGGTGCAAAGGTAGGCATCTCTATCAAGCCAGGCACAGAGCCAGAGGTTTTGGATAAGTGGCTCGACAAACTCGACCTTATCCTTGTTATGAGTGTTGAGCCAGGCTTCGGAGGTCAGAAGTTTATGCCTTCATCTATCGCCAAGTGCGAGTATCTCACACAGAAGAAGCAGGAGTTGGGTCTTGAGAACCTTATCATCGAGGTTGATGGCGGTATCTCAGCATCTAACTCACGTCTACTCTTCGATGCGGGTGCAGAGGCATTGGTGGCAGGAAGTTCTGTATTTGGTGCGCCAGACCCAGAGCAGGCAATCGTAGATATGCTTAACTCATAGTATGATATCGTTAGACAACCTTACCATAAGTTACGGAGGCTGGACACTCTTTGACGGCATCTCCTTTATGATCAACCCCAAGGACCGTATAGGCTTGGTGGGTAAGAATGGTGCTGGCAAGACCACCCTACTGCGCGTCATCACTGGCGAACAGCAACCTACCGAGGGCGCGGTGACCATAAATGGAGAGTGCACCATAGGCTATCTACCACAGCAGATGCGCGTGGCAGATACAACAACACTCATTGCCGAGACTGCAAAGGCTTTCGACGAGGTGTTGCGCATAGAGGCCGACATCGAGCGTCTTACCGAAGAGATTGGCTCGCGCACAGACTACGAGTCGGAGGAGTATGCCAACCTCATACATCGTCTTAACGACGCCAACGATCGCTACCACATCCTTGGTGGCGACACTCGCGATGCCGATATCGAGCGCACATTGCTCGGTCTTGGTTTCAAGCGCACAGACTTTGAGCGTCCTACACGCGAGTTTTCGGGTGGCTGGCGTATGCGTATCGAGTTGGCAAAGTTGCTACTGAAGCGTCCGTCTATATTTCTACTCGATGAGCCTACAAACCACCTCGATATCGAGAGTATTCAGTGGCTTGAGGAGTATTTGAAGAACTACAGCGGAGCGGTACTACTTATCTCGCACGACCGTGCATTCTTGGATAATGTAACCACACGCACCGTAGAGATATCGTTGGGCAAGGCATACGACTACAAAGTGCCATACTCGAAGTATGTGGTGCTACGAGCCGAGCGTCGTGCGCAACAGATGGCAGCATACGAAAATCAGCAACGCCTCATTGAAAAGACCGAGGAGTTTATCGAGAAGTTCCGATACAAGCCTACAAAGAGTAATCAGGTGCAGTCGCGCATCAAGCAACTCGACAAGTTGGAGCGTATCGAAGTCGACGAGGAGGACCTATCGCGCCTAAACATCAAGTTCCCACCAGCACCACGCACAGGACAGATTGTAGCCGAAGTTAAGGGTGTGGGCAAGGCATTTGGAGATAAGCGTATCTTCTCGGGCGCGGAGTTTACCATCGAACGCGGACAGAAGATAGCACTCGTAGGTCGCAATGGCGAGGGTAAGACAACATTTGCCCGTATGCTTGTGGGCGAGTTGGAGCAGAGCGAGGGCGAGATTAAACTCGGTGCAAACGTAAACATCGGTTACTACGCCCAGAATCAGGATGACCTTATGGATGGCGAGTTCACCGTATTCGACACCTTGGACCGCGTGGCTGTGGGCGATATACGCACACGTCTGCGCGATATTCTCGGAGCATTCCTATTCAGAGGCGAGGATATAGACAAGAAGGTTAAGGTGCTATCAGGTGGCGAGCGTTCACGTCTTGCTATGGCGCGTCTGATGCTTGAGCCATACAACCTACTCATCCTCGACGAGCCTACAAACCATATGGATATGCGCTCGAAGGATATCCTCAAGGATGCCCTACAGAAGTTCGACGGCACGGTAGTCGTTGTATCGCACGATAGAGAGTTCCTTGACGGTCTTGTAGACCGCATATACGAGTTTAGGGATGGTGGCGTAAGAGAGTATCTTGGCGATATATGGTACTTCTTGGAGAAGCGCAAGGTGGAGTCGTTGCAGGACATCGAGCGTCACGACAAGCCTGCCACCACAGCAAAGAGTGCCGAGAGTGCTACGACTGGCAAACTATCATACGAGCAGAAAAAGGAGCAGGAAAAACTCATCCGCAAACTACGCAAGGCGGTGGAGAGCATCGAGGAGGAGACGGCAAAAGTTGAGAAGGAGATTGCAGAATATGATGCTCGTTTTGCGGTGGCTACGGAGTATAATGCCGAGGATTACGCTAAGTACAATGCTCTGAAAGAGCGTTACGACCATCTTATGCACGAGTGGGAGAAGGCATCCTACGAACTTGAAATTACGGAACAGAGTTAGAATAAAGAGAATATGGAGAACATTATTTTTGGTATTCGTCCCGTTGCTGAGGCTATCGAGGCCCGCAAGCAGATTGAACGAATATATGTGAAGAAGGGTGCTGATGGCCAGTTGATGAACGACTTGAAGGACCTTATGGCACGTCACCATTTGCATTGGCAGGAGGTGCCTATCGAGAAACTTAACCGCCTTACTCGTGGTAATCACCAGGGCGTAGTGGCTCAGATTGCTGCTATCGAGTATGTCGAGTTGAACGACATCTTGGAGCGTGTGCCTGAGGATGAGACTCCACTTATCGTGGTCTTCGACGGTGTTACCGATGTGCGTAACTTCGGTGGTATTGCACGTTCTGCTGAGTGTGCAGGTGCTCACGGCCTTATCACTCCGTTGAAGAACTCTGCTCCAGTGAATGGCGATGCTATTCGCTCGTCGGCTGGTGCGTTGCAGAATATCCCTGTGTGTCGTGTAGGCTCTATTCGCAATACGTTGAAGGCTCTTCAGACCGAGGGATTCCAGGTTGTTGCTGCTACGGAGAAGAGTACGAAGTTGCTCTACGATGCCGACCTTCGTAAGCCTACGGTTATCGTTATGGGTGCAGAGGATAAGGGTATATCCAAGGAGGTCTTGAAGATGTGTGACGAGCAGTTGGCTATTCCGTTGATTGGCCATACCGAGTCGTTGAACGTATCTGCCGCTGCTGCAATTATGCTCTTCGAGGTGGTGCGCCAGCGTATTGGTGATGCCGAGTAGTGGGGTACTTCAGTAAATTTAATGCCGATGACGAATAAGCGTTGTCGGCTTTTTTTATGAATAAGTAGGTGTAAATGAGAATTTTTACTATATTTGCACCATTAAGGGGTGCTAATGAGGTGCGCCACGACACAAGTGCTGTGTTGTGTGACAACCTTAGTTGGCTGAGATTACACCCATTGTACCGGATACGGGTAATGCCGAGACCGGGATTGGACATATCTTATAAGCCCCTTTTCAACTTAATATAAATAGAGTATGAAAAGGTTTTTTATTTTTACCCTATTGCTCTGTGCGGCAATGACTACGGTCGAAGCACAAGACTACTATCCAAAAGTAGATACTACGAAGGTCTATGAGGTTGAGACCGTGGAGGTTGTCACCACAGACGCCAAACGTACTACGCCTGTGGCTCAGGATAACCTCTCGCGCGAAGAACTCGTGCGCTCGAGTTATGGTAATGACCTACCC
>JAGCKG010000033.1 GCA_017647625.1 Alistipes sp.
CTTATCTGTTTCGAGGACGCTATGCGGGCATAGCAACCGAGAAAAGATATGAAAGATGCCGAAATAGACACAAAAGCGACCGAAAGATAAAATACAACCTCCTATTGTTAAACTTAATTTACTAATTTATAGAACATCCCTAAAAGTAGTTAATAATTTGTTTGTGGTTTTGTCCGAAATGGTAAAACCTTACAAAATTAAGTAAATTTTTCGAAACGACCAATACTCGTTGCGGACATTGTAGCGGTTAAATATCTATTTAAGTATCGCGTTTACAAGAGAGTAAAATAGGGACTATCCCGTTCGAGGATAATCCCTATTTTGCTGTATATCAGTTTTATGTACTACTTGCTACGGATGAAGCGCAGAGAGTGTGGGGTTGTCTGCTTGATGATAATGCGCTCGTCGAAGGCGTAACGGTGGTATAGTTCGTCGTTGTAGTAGCGAATAGTGACAAGTTCCACATCCTCTCTCTTCTCCACATCGAAGCCCTCAGCCTGTAGTTCGGAGATGGCATCGTTGATATGCCACGAGGCATCGACTGCCATATAGAGGTTTACAGCCGAGTTATGTACGAGGTTGGTGCGTATGCGGTGGCTATCGAAGGTGGTAAATACCTTTGCGAACTTCTCCTCAAGCACAAACGATAGGTCGCGCGAATGGAGTTTTAGAAGCACCTGGTTGCTCTTTTGAATCATTATAGGCTCGTAGACGCGCTCCACATCGCCAGTGATGACAGAGCCCATAGCCTCCTTATTGTCGAAAGGACGTACATAGAGCGGTATGTTCTTCTGCTGTAATGGCTTGATAGTCTTTGGGTGGATAATCTGCGCACCGCTATATGCCATCTCGATAGTATCCATATAGTTTAGGCGATCGAGCTTCTTGGCATCAGGGAAGATCTTAGGGTCGGCATTGAGAATGCCGTCTACATCCTTCCATACGCTCATAGACTCGGCATCGAGGACATTTGCCACGATAGCGGCAGAGTAGTCCGAGCCTTCGCGACCGAGTGTTGTTGTGGTGCCGTCGGGTGCGCCACCGATAAAGCCCTGACCTACGAATACGTTTACCTCGCTATATGCCATCTCGCGCTTTAGACGTACTGCTGTAGCCTCGAGGTTGACATTGGCATCCTTATGTCGCTGCTCGGTGAGGAAGGCGCGACGCATATCTATCCAGCGGTTGGCTACACCGTGACCATTGAGGTAGTTAGATATGATAGTCGTAGATACAAGTTCGCCAAAGGCAACGATGGTGTCGTACCATAACTCTGCATCTGAAGGACGATATATGGTGTTGCGTATGGTATTTCGTAGTTGTTGGAAGAGTAAGTCTACCTGCTTGATAGTGACATCGGCACCCATAAGGTCGTCGATGATACCGCGATGGTAGGCGTAGCTTGCGTCGATACGCTCCATAGCGAGACTCTCGTTGCCCTGTTGCATAGCCGCAAAGACGCCCTCGAGGGCATTTGTGGTCTTGCCCATTGCCGAGACGATGATAAAGAGGTCGCTTTCGCCAGTGACTATATTTAATAGGTTTCTCACGCCCGCAGCATCCTTAACCGATGCTCCACCAAACTTATATACTTTCATATTTTGCTCGTTTCATTAGTTATACACTACAAAGTTAATAAAATATTTTATAAAGTGGATGCTCCAAAGCCCATAAACCGACAAAAAAAAGGAGCTATCCAGTGGATAACTCCTTTAGGTTAGACAAAGTGTCGACTACAAGTACTCGTACTCTCTTGTCTCGTTGATCTTACAGTATGCTGAGTTAACAACCTCAAGACCACCGTTTGCGCTCTTTGCAGAAACAACAACAAGAACACCCATATTGTTGGCTTCCCAACTGTTGCTAATCATATCGATTGCGCAAGCGTACTCGTAAGTCTCACCAACAGCGATAGTACCGATCTTAACACCTGAAATGTTTGCAGTTGTTACCTCCTCTGAGAAGTTACGAAGAGCGTAGTTGTAGTACTTGTGGTACTCCTTAGTTGCACCAGCCTGATTTGGGCTGTAGATGTTGCTCTCAAGCAACCAAGCGTTTACATAGTACTCCTGTGCAACAGCAGACTTAATCTGTGCAGAGCAGTAGATAGCATCATCGTCACCAGTAACTGCCATAGAGATACCTACATCAGCACCATTAGTTTTGTATACACTATTTAGAGCAGATATGATATCAGATAGTGCATAACTCTCAGCTTTCTTATTGAAGTTAATAACGATTGATGGGTAACCTGTGATCTTGCTACTCTGGAATGTTGCCAACTTAGTAGCAGCTGTTGATGCAGCAGGGTCGCCACCTGCGTAACCACCTGCGTGGCAAGTTACCTCGTTGTACTTACCGTGCCAAGAGCTACTCTCCAACTTGCGAAGCTCATCCATTGCAGATGGACACCAACCGCAGTTAACACCTGTGTGGTCGATAACAATAGGACGGTGGTTGAATACAATGTTGCTTGGCTCTACATCCTCTGGTAGCTCTGGAAGTGTAGCCATAAAGCGAACAACAAGGTGGTTTGAAGTCTCACCATTGTATGTTGCGAAGAAACCGTACTCACCTGTCTCGGTAGTAGTAAAAGTCTTGTCTGTAAGTTCGTTAAACTCTGGATCGTAGATCTGAGCAACTGATGTCAAGTCCTGACCATTGCTATCCTCAACAGTGAAAGTAATAACCTCACCTACAGTGGTAGCGGTCTTGTCTGCCTTAAGAATAAGATTGCCTGATGCATCAGGTGTTGGTGCTGGTGTTTGAGTAGGCTCGTTACCACAACCAACAAATGCAATTGCAGCTACTGCAAATGCAAAGAATTTTGTAAGTTTCATAGCTTTAAAAGGTTTTAATTAGTTAAACAATATTTCTCTACTTATAGTCGTACAATACGCTACCTTCGATAGGACAAACTGCAACGTTTGCAACCTCGAACTTGCCCTTTGCGTTTTTAGCACTTGCAATGATAAGGACGCGCATATTCTCGCGAACCCAACTATCTTTTGCAATCTTAAGTGTCGCAGAGGTAGACTTTGTCTCACCTACTGCAATGTTACCGAGCTTATAACCCTGAATGGCCTCGCTGTCAACGCGCTGACGGATAGTGTTGTCGTGGTAGTTCATCCAATCCTCAGTAGCATTAGTCTGCTTAGCATAGACGTTATCCTCCAACAACCAAGCGGTAACGCAATATTCGTTCTCAACAGCAGCCTTAACCTCTATGTTTACAACAACAGATTTGGCTGCAAAGCTTGCAGATGCTGCGATACCTGCATCTGCACCCTCAGCCTTCCACAACGAATTAATCTGACCAATAATGTGTGATGCGGTTGGTCCAGATGTAGTTGGGTGGTAGAAGTTGTATGTCAATGTTGGGTATGCGCTTACACCGAAATGGCTCGATACACCAGCGGCAGCACTTGAGAAGGCTGGATCACCGTTGGTATATGTGTGTGCCATAGCCTCATAGTACTTGTTGTGAATCTCCTCTTTCTCGGCCACCTCCTTCATCGCAAGCATCATATTTGGACAGTTACCACAAGTGTTACCAGTGTGGTCAACAAGCAATATACGGTGGTTGAACGATGTGTTAGATGGATTTGTATCCTCTGGAAGAGCAGGGATAGTTGGTACTACATAAACCTTGCACTCTGGAGCAATCATATTGCCTACGTTAGCAATAAAGACATACTCGCCATCAGTAGTTGGGATATAAGGGTTTGATACCTCAATGTAGTCGTGGCTCTTATCGAGGATGATAGCATCCGCAGTAAGGTCGTTACCATCTTTGTCTACGATAGTAAAGGTGATAGGGGTGTTTACCTCAACGGAGTTATTGTTGGCGGTAAGCGTAATATTATTCGTTGTTTTGTTTGTCTCCTCTGGCTTGTCGTTGCCACAAGCTACGAAAGCAAGAACGCCAAGTGCCAAAGCAAAGAATTTCATTAGTTTCATAATGTTTTAATCTTTAGTTTGTTAGAACGATAGTGTCATAGCAAGGTTGAAACCAGTGTAGGCTGGCTGCATACGGCATACACCACCAGAGCATACATAACCTGCGCGGTTACGGCCATATGACAACTGTACGCGTAGGCTGTTGTGTGTATAACTTGCACCTATCTGATAGTAGTGTAGTAGGTAGTTCTTACCCACACCTGTCTCCATATCCTCGTAGTAGTTACCACCGAAGTTTATAACGTTCTGAGCATCACCCATAGGCTCGCAGTTCCACATATCGCTTACGTAGAAACTATACTTAGGAGCGAAATTGTACTCGATGCTACCTGCTACCCAGTCGCCCTCATAGTCCTCTGATGCAAGGTACTGCAACTCTGTACGGATAGAGTGCTTCTTGTTGAACTTGTATGTAACATCACCAACAAAGATGTGTGATGTGTTGTAGTGAGGCTCAGATGCATCGTAGTGGTTAACCTCCTCATCCCAACGCTGGTAAGAGTACAAGAATGTAGTCTTTACCTTCTTATTCCACTGACGCTCTACATCGAAGTTGAAGTCCTTCCACACGTTACGACCATCAATCTTAGGCGCTGTCGCATCCTTTGAGCCTCCCATAGCGTGGTCAAGTGTGTTAAACATAGAGAAGTTTACGTGGAAGTTCCAGTACTTACCGCGTGCCTTAGGATTACGCAACGAGTAGTACAAATCGATCTGACCACCGACCTCGCCACCTGTGTGAACGCTTGCACCAAGATATGGGTTAAGGTTTGCCAATGAGTAGGTGTGCTGACGTGTAAGCAATGGAACATAGTTAATGTTGTTACCACCACCGATACCGCTACGGCGTGGGTCAATCAAGGTGGTCATATTCTCCATACGACGGAATGATGCCGATGCAGAGAAACGCTTGTAGTTGTAACCAAAGTCGAGAAAGAGAACATTACCACCTGCCAAAGGCTTACCTGGGGTGTGCAAGTCCTCGTTCAACTTTGTTGCGTACTCACTGCGGAATGTGAAACCAGAATACTCGAAGTTAAGACGACCAGAAACCAAATTAACAGTCTCATTGCCACTGAGACGGTTGGTTGTGCCGATAACCTCCCAGTTATCGTTGTAATCATCCTCATTCCACTCAGAGATGTCGGTATCTTTACGAGCGAAGTAGCTACCCTCGACAGATAGGATACCGTTGCTCCAGCCCAACATATCGGAGATAGAGAGTGATAGATCAGTACCATATACCCAGTTCTCTGAACGCTCGTTGTAGATACGTGGCTTACCTGCTATCGCCTTCAATGTTGCATAGTTGCCAATGTTGTAGTAGGCACGCGCACCAAGAACCGCATTGTTGAACGCAAGAGCGCGATCCTCATACGAACGGAAGATAAGACCGTTACCAAACTGGTCATAAATGTCTCCAACACGTACACCCCAGTTCTTGCCCTCAAACTGAGTGTAGAAGCTAAGGAATGCAAAGTTCTTCTTGTCAGTCTGTAGATTCTTGCTCTTGATGTAGTCGTAAAGGTCGTAACCATAGAGTGGTGGAAGGTAACCATCTACCTGAACACCAGCAGAGAAGCTGTTAAGGTTGTAGTCAACCTTTAGGTAGTCGTTAGAACCCCTGTCACCAAACGTACGCTTGAATGGCTGGTCAAGACCGATGCTCTCGAGTGTAGGATCTTCTGTGTAGAAAGTATTGTTGCTCTCCAAAGCCACTGATACCTGACCCTCGCCAACCTTAATCTGTGCCGATGCCTCGCTAACGCTTAGTGTTGCAGCAAAGGCAACACCTAAAAATAGTAAAAATCTCTTCATTTTCGAAAGGTTATATTTGGCACAAAGGGGCATTCGCCGAAACGATACCCCTTGTGCGTAGTTCATCTACTGATTACTTTAGTTCCTTAATCTTCTCGAACAACTCCTGCTCGCTACCTGGAGTGTAACCAGAGTGTGAGTGAACGATGTTACCCTTGCCATCCACGATGAAAGTGTGTGGAGTAAGGCTTACGTTCATAGCGCGCTTAAAGTCCTGATTCTTATCGTAAACGCATACATAGTCGTCCCAACCCTGACCCTGTGTCATAGCACGAGCGCGACTCAATGTACGAGCATCGTCAACAGATACAGCAACAACCTTGAAGTCTACCTCCTCCAACCAGTCGTAAAGGTTGTCGTTGATAGCGTTAAGCTCCATAATGCAAGGCTTACAAGTGGTTGACCAGAATGAGATGATCATTGGAGTGCCATCTACAAGGTCTCGTGTAGAGATAACCTTAGCCTCCTGATTCTCAACCTTCACATCTGGAAGAGTCTGTGCAGATGCGCTTACACCCACGAAAAGGGCAACCATCAAAAACATTAATTTTTTCATAGTTCTATAAGTAGTTTAAGTTTATAATTATCTAATCCTCAATAACTAACAATCTCCATCTCTCTGCTACATCTTCTATGACACATCTCGAGAGAGTTCCTTATTTAGGATATTCGTGTGCAAGATAGTGAAATTTCTGCAAAAAAACACAACTTTTCTATGAAAAAGTGGTGAAATGGGTTAAAATGGGGGGTGAACTAACGAATCTATTTTTGTGATGGCAAAGCAAAAAGGGATATCCAACCGCAGTTGAATATCCCTTGTTTGACAAAGTGTCGTACTAATTCTCAGGTTTTATATCCTTGACTCTTAGCTGTTTAGTCACAGTGCCACGATAGTGGTTGTCCACAATCTGGTAGCATACCGAGATAGGCTTGCCTGCACGCACCCACTTGTAGTGCTGTGGTTGCTGGAAGGCAATAGCAGGGATGCTCGTATGAGGACGCTCGCCCTGCATTAGGTCCATACGCAAGTGGTCGCACTCGGCACCCACAAGGCGCGCATCACCGTGGTTGCTCGCACCGCGTGTCATAAAGACTGGAGAACTGTTTCCAGGACCAAACGGCTGGAAATTGTTCAACTGACGGTGGAACTCATCGGTGATATCCGAGAACATCAATTCGCTATCGATATCTACCTGTGGTACAAGGATATTAGGGTCGATATTCTCCTCTACATAGTCGTTGAAACGCTTGGTAAAGGCCTCCACATTCTCCTCCTTCATCGTTAGACCCGCGGCGTACATATGACCACCGAAGTTCTCCAACAAATCGGAGCAAGACTCCACCGCTTGATACAAGTCGAAACCCGCAACAGAGCGCGCAGAACCAGTAACAAAACCATTAGACTTGGTAAGAACGACAGTAGGGCGGTAGTAGGTCTCGATAAGGCGCGAGGCAACGATACCAACGATACCCTTCATCCACTTTGGATTGTAAATAACAGTACTCTTCAACGCCTTAAGTTCGGGGTTCGACTCTACATAGTCGTGAGCCTCCTGCGTAACATTGCGGTCGATGCTCTTACGATCCTGATTGTAGGAGTCTATAACCTCGCCAAACTTGGCTGCCTCACGAGCATTACCCTCGATAAGAAGGCTTACTGCAGCGTGACCACCCGAAGGCGCAGCATTCTCATCATCCTCGTCCATACGCATACGACCTGCAGCGTTGATGCGAGGGCCAATCTTGAAGACAATGTCGTCGATGGTGATATCGTGGTTCTCAAGACCACAAATCTTGATTATCGACTCCAAACCCTTGGATGGCGATGAGTTGAGTTTGCGTAGTCCGTAGTATGCCAAAATGCGGTTTTCATCCACAAGTGGCACAATGTCTGACGCGATGCTAACTACTAACAAATCAAGCAGATGCTCGATATCCGCAAATGGGATGTTGTTGCGCTTAGCATACGCCTCGACGAGTTTAAAACCAACGCCACAGCCTGACAACTCATCGAAAGGATAGTTGCAATCTGTGCGTTTGGGGTCCAATACAGCCACCGCCGCAGGAATCTCCTCGGCAGGTAAATGGTGGTCGCAGATGATGAAATCTACGCCACACTCTTTGGCATAGGCCACCTTCTCTACGGCTTTGATACCGCAGTCCAAGGCGATGACCAACGTTACGCCCTTGCGGACGGCGTGGTCGATGCTTCGGATTGATATGCCGTAACCGTCGACATATCGGTCAGGAATATAGAACGACAAATTCTTGTGTCCTATCTGGCTTAAGAACTTGTAGACTAACGCCACGGCAGTAGTTCCGTCGACATCGTAGTCGCCGTAAATCATTACCTTTTCGCCAGCCTTCACTGCCCTCTCGATGCGCTCCACAGCCTTGTCCATATCCTTCATTAGAAATGGATCGTGCAAGTCGCGCAATGCGGGAGAGAAGAATCTTTGAGCCTTCTCCTTGGTGTCTATGCCCCTCTGAACTAATAGGTTTGCCAATACCGTCGACATACCGAGCTGCGCGGCTAATGCCTCCACCGTAGCGCGGTCGCCTTGTGGCTTGACAACCCATCTCTTTTCTATGGGCATAACGTTTACTTTTTATATATTTTAACATTCAAATTTTTCGTTAAGTGATTGATAAATCGAGGTTTTACCTCATCCATCGTAACCTCGCGACCAAGCAACGAACTAAGCGAACATACTCCTCGGTCTGTAAAACCGCAGGGGTTGATTAGTTCGAACCACTTTAGGTCGGTAGATACGTTCATCGCCAAACCGTGCATCGTAACGCCGTGTGAGGCGCGGACACCTATAGCACATAGTTTAACAAGGCGACGACCCTCGGTAACCCACACTCCCGATGCTCCCTCCGAGCGGTGAGCCTCGATACCATACTCTTGGGCAAGATCGATAACCGATTGCTCAAGTATATCTATATAACGTCGGATGCCGATGCCTATTGCATCAAGGTCGATAATAGGGTAGCAAACAAGTTGTCCTGGACCGTGGAAGGTGATATCGCCACCACGATCGATATGGAAAAACTCTGCTCCAAGACTCTTGAGATACTCCTCCGCAACGAGCATATTAGACTCGTTGCCACTCTTGCCGAGTGTGTACACCGCAGGATGCTCCACGCAGAGGATAGTGCCGTGTGGCTCATCCTCGCTGAAACTCTTATTCATCTTCTTACGGCATAGCGCGTCAAAGAGCGAACGCTGGTAGTCCCAGCACTCGCCATACGCCATAGTATGTAAGTCTCTTATTTCTACTTCGTTCTGCATACCTCTCTTACTGCTTCAAGTGCGGCATCCGCCAAGTATGACGAACGCACAAGCGGTGCGCTCGCACAATATGCGAAACCTAACTTGAGAGCCTCGAGACGGTACTCTTCGAACTTTTCAGGAGTAATATACGCCTTTACGGGATAGTGCTCCTTTGTGGGTCGTAGATACTGACCGAGAGTGACGATGGATACTCCCGCCTCGCGCAAATCACGAAGCGTCTGAAGTATCTCCTCCTCGCTCTCGCCAAGACCGAGCATCAAGCCGCTCTTTGCAACTGCTCCACTATCGGCAATATACTTCAATGTCTGAAGCGATGTGCGATACTTGGCGCGCGAACGCACCTCTGGAGTCAGTCTCTCAACGGTTTCGATATTGTGTCCCACAATATCGGGACGCGATGCCAACACTGTGTCCAACAACTCAGGGCGGGCATCCATATCGGAAATAAGGAGCTCTATTGTAGATTCAGGGTTTTCGCGACGTACCGCCTCAACGGTTCTTGCCCAGATGGCTGCACCGTGGTCGGGGAGGTCGTCTCGTGTAACCGATGTAATAACTGCGTGCTTTAGGCCCATAAGTTTCACACTCTCTGCCACCTTCTCTGGCTCTGCCTCGTCGGGAGGTAAAGGTCTACCTGTGGTTGTGGCGCAGAAACGACAATTGCGGGTGCAAATGTCTCCAAGAATCATAAACGTAGCGGTACGACGACTCCAGCACTCTGCCTTATTCGGACACATACCGCTTGTGCATATCGTATGGAGACAACGTCCCTCGACGATATGTTCGACATCTGCCGTATCCGTCGTGCTACGTAGGCTGATTTTTAGCCACTCAGGCTTCCTGAGGTAATCTGTGTGCTTATCTACCTTCGGCATTTTTAAAGTTCACTTTTTTCCAATTGATGCAAAAGTACAAAAAAATTCAACAAATGCAAATTTTTCGGTACAAAAAGTGAAAAAGATACCGCTTTCAGTTTTTAATCTCGCGCAAACATCACACCCTTAATCTCCCTTAAGAACCCCTAATAACCCTTAATAACCTTTCAGTCTTCAGTTCGTTTAAAGTTCACGATAATTGTATAATTGGTCGCGTAGTTGCGGTTTGAAACCTGCTCGGTGGATGGTCGCCTGCATTGCCTCCTTATCGAAGCGTGTGGTGGCTCCTGCCGAGGATACCACGTTCTCCTCAATCATTATCGAACCCATATCGTTAGCACCACTTTTGAGGGCTATCTCCGCAACATCCTTACCCACCGTAAGCCACGAGGCTTGGATATTTGGAATGTTGTGCAGAATGATACGGCTCATCGCTATAATACGCAGATACTCAGTAGCGGAGAAGCGTGGCGATACGCCCTCGCGTTCGAGTTGTGTACCCTTAGGGCAGAAGACCCAAGGAATGAACGCGGTGAAGCCTCGCGACCCCTCTGGCTTGCGTGCCTGAAGGTCACGGATGGTGATAAGGTGGTCGACGCGCTCGTGTGCCGTTTCGATATGTCCATACATCATCGTGGCAGTAGTAGGGATATCGAGTTGGTGTGCTTCGTGCATAACCACAATCCAGTCGCGTACCGATGGTTTTGCGGGCGATATACTCTTACGCACGCGCTCCGAAAGTATCTCGGCACCAGCACCCGGAAGAGTGTCCAAACCAGCATTGCGAAGACGTATCAAGGTTTCACGAGTGGTGATACCGCTGATAGTGGCGATATGTGCCACCTCGGGAGCACCGAGGGCGTTGAGACGTATCGTAGGATACTCCTTCTTAATCTGCGAGAAGAGACGCTCGTAGAACTCTATGCCGAGGCGTGGATGTAGACCTCCTTGCAAGAGTAACTGGTCTGCGCCCAATTTCATAGCCTCCTCGATTTTTTGACGATATTCCGCCATTGAGGTGATAAAGGATTTATCCTCTTGGTGGGGCTTGCAGTGGAAGTTGCAGAACTTACAACCCGACTTGCAGACGTTGGTGATATTGACATTTCGGTCTATCTGCCAAGTGACTACATCGGGGTCTTTAACAGCACTGCGACGTAGTGTATCTGCCACACTACAAAGTAGTTGCAGTGGTGCGTTGTCGTATAGGAAGTATGCCTCTTCGCGCGTTATTGGAGTGCGCTCAAGGGCGCGTTCCAAGATGTCATTAATTCTCATTATAGAAGTAGTTTGAAGTCGAGTGTGCGACGGCGCATATCCACGCATTTGACCATAACCCTAACAGGAGTGCCAAGTGTAAAACTACGGCGTGAACGCTGTCCCACAACCTCATATTGTGCCTCATCGAAGCGGTAGTAGTCCTCGTCGTCGATATCGCGTAGGAAGACCATACCCTCGATATGAGTCTCGTTAATCTCAACATATAGACCCCACTCCGTAAGTCCCGATACCGTACCCTCGAAGACCTCGCCAATGCGGTCCTTCATAAACTCCGCCATCTTATACTTGATGCTTGCACGCTCTGCCTCCGATGCCAAAATCTCGCGCTCGGTGGAGTGTACGCACAACTGCTCCAAGAGTTTCTTGTCGTCGCCCTTCTTGCCCTCAAGGTAGCACGCCAAGAGGCGGTGTACCATCATATCCGGATAGCGACGGATAGGCGATGTAAAGTGCGTGTAGTAGGGGAATGCCAAACCGTAGTGACCGATATTGTCGGTGGTATATACTGCCTTTGCCATACTGCGCACCGCCAATGTGGTGATAGCATTGGCTTCAGAACTACCAGCAATGCTATCGAGTAGTTTGTTCATCTCCTTTGCTACAGCGCGACCCTTCGACGCCTTGAAGTAGTGACCAAAGCGCAGGGCAAACTCTCTGAAACGCTGTAGTTTGTCCTCCGATGGCTGGTCGTGTACGCGGAATACCATTGGGCGTGGTACGCGACGACCATTTGTTATACGGTGGGCGCAGAACTCCGCCACACGACGGTTGGCAAGCAACATAAACTCCTCGATAAGTTGGTTTGCCTCCTTCTGCACCTTGGTATATACTCCCAATGGTCTGCCCTTCTCGTCGAGTTTAAAGCGTATCTCATCGCGCGCAAAGGCTATAGCCCCGCTCTTAAATCGCTCGCTACGAAGAACTTTCGCAAGGGTGTTGAGAGTAAGTATCTCCTCCGAGTAGTCGCCCTTGCCAGTCTCGATAACCTCCTGTGCCTCCTCGTATGCAAATCTGCGGTCGGAGTGGATGACGGTACGACCAAACCACTCGTCTATTATCTCGGCATTCGCATTGAGGGTAAAGACTGCCGAGAAGCATAGTTTATCCTCGTTGGGGCGAAGCGAGCATAGATCGTTGCACAATCTTTCGGGGAGCATAGGCACTGTACGGTCCACAAGATATACAGATGTGGCACGTTGCTGTGCCTCGTTCTCGACAACGGAATCGGGTGTTACATAGTGCGTTACATCGGCAATATGTACGCCCACCTCCCACAAACCATCCTCAATGATGCGGATGGATAGTGCATCGTCGAAGTCCTTGGCATCGGCAGGGTCAATAGTGAAGGTTGTTCTGTCGCGCATATCTCTACGGCGCGCAATCTCCTTCTCGGTAATCTTGCCACTTATGCACTCGGCATCGCGCAAAACGCTATCCTCAAACTTGTATGGTAGGTCGAACTCGGCAAGTATGGCGTGCATCTCGGTCTCGTTATCGCCTGCAGGACCAAGTATCTCGACCAACTCGCCATAGGGTAGTCGTCTGTCGTCTACCCACTCGGTGATTCGCACCGACACCTTATCGCCATCCTTAACATCGGGGTAGCGGTTGCGTGAAAGGAATATATCTGAACCTATACGACGGTTGTCGGGGATAACGAATATCGAACTTGGACCAACCTGGGCAACACCGATATAGGGCTTTGGATTGCGCTCCAAGACCTCGGTAATGTAACCCTCGTAGTCGCCACCACGCGAGCGACGTGCCACGGCAATAGCGACCCTATCGCCCTCCAATGCGCCACAACCATTCTTGCGCGCTACACATACATCTATATCCAACTCCTCGATATAGATATACAACACTCCGGGCGACATTGTAGATACAACGCCCTCGTGATGAGGCATCATCGAGCGCGACACGCTATACTTGCCACGCGATACCTCGGTAATATATCCCTCCTCCAAGAACTGGCGTATAATAGCCATCGTCATTGCGCGACCATCTCTGTCGGCACGACCTGAGGCTGCTGCCAAGTGCTTGAGGGAGAATTTCTTATCGGAAAACTCCCTAAACATATTCATAATGAACGTAGCACGCTCATCACGATTCTCTCCTCTCTGACTCTTCTTTCTTACCATCCTCTATTTATTCAGTATGTGTAGTGCCATACGACACATCATTCTCTCGCCAACGGCTATAGATGCCTCATTGGGGAGGAAGGTGGCACTATGCGAGCCTCCAGCATTGCTACCCACACCAAGGCGGTAGAATAGCGATGGGTATCGCTCGGTGTAGAAACCAAAGTCCTCTGCCATAGGGATACGCGCTATGTCGCGCACCGTAATATCTTCATCCTGAGCGATAATCATTGCCTCGTATGCAAGCATTACATCGTTCTTGACAGAGGGATAACCTCTATTTATATCAACCTCTACCGCAACGCCATACTTCTCCTCTATAGCCTTGGCATTGCTGTAGATATGGGTGTATATACGCTCACGCTCCTCGCCATCGAAGGTGCGCATTGTACCCTCGGCACTTACGCAGTCGGGGATGACATTCGTAGCACCCTCGGCAATGACCTTGCCTATGGATACCACACCATTGGGACTGTTGAGTGCCGTCGTGCGCATAACCATATCTGCCATTGCGGTTACGGTGTCGTTGATGCTACTGCGACGTGCTGCGTGACCACCCTTGCCACGCACCCAGAAGCGTAACTCGTCATTAGATGCCATAAAGACACCTGGGCATATAGCCACCTCGCCAACCTCGAACGTGGCATCGACGTGCTGACCTATGACCGCTACTACATCGTAGTCCTCAAATGGGTTCTCCTTTAATACCAACGATGCGCCACCAGGGTTTAGTTCCTCGCCAGGCTGGAAGATGCCAAAGAGCGTACCCTCGAAGTCGGGCTTCTGTCGTAGGCGTTGTAGCACACCAAAGAGTATTGCGGTGTGGATATCGTGACCACAAGCGTGCATAACGCCCTCATTCTGTGAGCAGTAGTCTACGTCGTTTAGTTCCTTGATAGGCAATGCATCGATATCGGCGCGTAGCACCACACATCGACGGTGGTTACCTCGTTCGCCCTCGATTTTTGCGAGTACGCCAGTGCCAGCGATAGCGCGACACTCGATGCCCTCGTTTTGTAAAGCCTCGATTAGCAGTCGCTGTGTGTTATGCTCCTCGAACGATAGTTCGGGGTGCTTGTGTAGTTCGCGTCGTAACTCTATGCTATTCATAGTTAACTATTTACGAGGTTTGTAATGGCGTGCCATTTGTGCGATACTGCGTGTGTACTCCGCTGTTGTGCCACAGCAACCACCCACGATGCTAAGTATTCCCTTTTCAGCAGCAGCGCGTAGTGTCTCGGTGTGTTTCTTGACTGTTTCGGGGTATTTGCCCTTGCCATCAGGAAGACCTGCTGATGGTGCTACATAGGTAGGCAACGTGGTGTAGCGCGTAAGCAACTCGATATTGTCTACAACATTCTTAACTCCATTCGAGCAGTTGAAACCTATGGCCAAAGGGTTGAACTTCGTAACATCCTCGACATACTTCTCTACCGAGCGACCCGACACCAAGAGTCCACCGATCTTAGATAGCACAGCCGAGAAGATGATAGGAGTCTCGGGTGCTACCTCGCGACATACCTCGGCAGCAATCTCTGCATTGCGCACATCGGTGATGCTTTCGATAAGGAAGATATCTACCCCGTGTTTGTGTAGTGCCTCAATAAGAGTTTTGTATGACTCGCGTAACTCTTCCTCCTTAAGGTCTACGGCAAGCGATATGTTGCGTGTTGAAGGACCTATCGAGCCAGCGATGAATACCTCCTTATCGCTCGCCTCGCGGGCCTTTTTCGCTGCGGAGAGTGCTGCGGATACAACCTCCTCGGTGGTGTGACTAACGCCACACGATGCCAAAGACAATGGGTCGGATAGGAAGGTATTTGTAGTGATTATTTTTGCTCCAGCCTTTATCGACTCTTCGTACATCTTCACAACCCTTGCCTCATCCTCGATAGAGATGAGTTCAGGGAGCAGGTCGCGGCGTGTGCCTATAAGTGATGTTCCAATAGCGGCATCCTTAATAAGGATGTGGCGCTGGAGTAGTTCTTTTATGCGGTCAACAATCTTATTCATACATATACATAATATCAATATGCAAAGATAATTGCTTTTATTCAAATGATGGCTCTTTTTACGAAAATATTGGAGTCTCGGCAATATTGAGCCTCATAGACTGTGGAAAATAACAACCCCCAAAAGTCATACAAGACCTTTGGGGGTGTGTTGCATCGAGCGACTACGGATACTCTTAAGGGAGGTTCTATAAATTAGGTCGAGATGATTTTGTAGGCTATTTCGAGTTTTTCGAAATAGGCACAAAAGCAACCGAAATAGAATTTCCCAAACAACGAAAACTTTTATACTAATTTATAGAACATCCCTTAACGTAGGGGGAGTATCGTAGGCTTTGAGCCTTTGTAGCAAGGCATAGACTGACCTATGCCTGCGTTGATATAGGTTGGGTCGCAGATGACATAACGCCTGTTTTGGTAGGTGCAAGCGTCGCCCGCAATATCGCCTCTAAATGCTATGGCACAGGTGATATGTCCGATGCCCTTGCTCGCACTATTGCCCTCGTAGCGTAGTGCTATAACATCCAAACCTACAAGTTCCTTAACAAGCCACGAAAAGACGCCTACGCGGTCTTTGCAGTTATTCTGACCATAGAAGAAGGACTCCTCGATAAAGAGTTGCTTCTGATGACCAAATACCACCATATCATCGACATAGCCAAAGCCATTCTGTACGAAGTTTAGAAGGTAGCCTACAGCCTCCGTCTCGCTCTTGCCACGAATCTTCTCGCGTAGTGGTGCGAGGATGGCTGTAGCAAACTCCGCGTTTAGACCCTGCTTGTAGTAGACGATATTGTCGAGGATAGGGTAACTATATAGCAACGCGATATTGCCCATATACATAGGGGCTTCGAGTCTCTGACCTAACATAGCACCCAATCGCTCAAACTCCATAGGCTTGCTCTGTCCAATCTTCATCGTGCCATCCATTGCTACGCTGAGTATATTCTCGGCATACTCCACATTCTTGGCGTAGGTGCGCAGACCTACACTCTTATCGTAATTGTAGCCATAGATGTAGTACTTTTGAGAGTCGAGCGTGATATATGAAACCTCGTAGATAGTCTCCTTGAATGGTAGCAATAGCACAAGGTCGTTACAACATATTGCCACCTGTGCGCGATACTTGAGTTGCGAGAGTAGGTATGCCTGTAGGGCAATGCGCTCGTTGGAGTAGTTATTACCATACGCCTGCTCGCTAATGCGCTTTACCAACTGGTAGCAACCCCAGCCATTGATGTGGTGTGCGGTGACATACTGCTCGATATACTTTACAGCAGACTGTGTGGCATTGCCGTAGGTCGACCACGCAGATGCGTAGTTAGACTCGTTGAGGATACCTATCATTGGCAGAGCATCCTTGTTGCAAGGCACGTTGAGCGCATCGCCAAAGAAGTCTACCGCGAGAGTCTTGGCACTCGATGTCGGTGTGGTAGGGGTTGTCTGCGTGACAATATCCTTAACGACCTTTACCGTATTCTCAGGCTCGGGTAGCGAATGTGGTGTTTTCGAAGTACTCTCTTGTGCCACCTCTGGTTTGGGTGATACATCGGGTATAGGTGCTGGCACTGCAACATTGGTATTGCAGTCGTCCCAGCGTTGTTTGAGGTACTCCGCAAAGTCGGCGTTTATCTTCTCTCTAAAGTCTCTGTATTCCTGCGCACGCTGTTGCTTATATGCCTCGTAATCAGCCCTTATGTCGTTTTGTGCCATAGAGCATAGCGAGATAGTCAACGATATAAGAAGAAGTATATATTTTCTCATAAAACCTTGGTGTTAAAGAGTAAGAGTCTGTCCAACAAGAACGTGGGCAGACTCTGTCTCGAAGAGAGGGTATATCATTCACAAAATGGTGCTATACCCCCTCTGTGATGTGAGAAATACTACTTGGAGAATTAGTAGTTAGCAAGCTCTCTGTTGTAAGTATCCATAAAACGCTGGCGGTCGAACTGAGCCTTCAAAGTTGCATCGTTAGCCATCTCGTTAGCCAAAGCATCTTTCAACTCCTGCTTGCTCAACTCGAAGCATACATAGTACTCATATCTGCCATCCTCAGTCTGGTATGCCTCCTTAGCGATCTCAATTGCACCGCTCAACTTATTATTAACTACGTTTGTAGCCAAACCCTCGTACAAAGACTCTGCCTGAGTAGCAGTAGACTGAGTATAGCTAGTGATAACAGCCTTAACTGCAGTCTCAACAGTTGCAGCCAACTCGGTACGAGCGTTTATTCTTGCAGTCTTCAGTGCCGCAGATAGATCTGGGCTGACACCCAACTCAACAACGCGGAAATAGTTCTGATCAGACATATACTTCGCATCGCTCAATGGAGTCTCGATCTTAGTTCTACCCTTAGTTGTAGAGGTTGTGCCTGAAGTGGTCGCAAAACAACCAGTGCTGAGGACTGCGATAGTAGCAACTACAGCAAAAAGGAAATACTTTTTCATAATGGTTAATTGTTTGTTAAATAATTAAATATTGGTTTATAAAATTACTCTATATGGTAGTGAGAAGCGAATATCCTCGCTCTTATTGGTCTCGGCATTGAGCAGTGTGATAGTGCCACTAACAATGCCATCCTTACGGTTCATAGACTCTATCGCGCTATCGGCTTCGAAGCATAGACGATGATTGCCCTTGCCCTCAAACGCTGTGTCCAGCGTGGTATTTACGCGAAGGGAGATGTTGTTGAAGAGGATGTTAATGCCTGTAATACGGAACTTGGTATCCTGCTTCGCGCGTAGATTCATAAAGCCCTTGAGGTGAGTAGTCTGCTTGCCCGTAGTCTCATCCAACCCCATCTTCACATCGACCTCTATCTCGCCAAAAGGAATAACCTCGATATGGTCGGCAGATAGGTTGATATAGAAGGTGTAGCGCGCAATAGCACTGCCCCCAAATTGGTAGGTAACCTCAATCTTGTTGTCGTCCTCAGGCTGGCAATACTCATAGTTGTACGTTATGCGGTAGAGGTTGTCCTCAGTAGCCGAGTACTCAATCTCGGTAGCATACTCGCTCTTAATAACGGGACGTCGAGCAGTGGTAACGCGACGACCATTGAGGTTTAGCGAGTATAGAATCTCTCCCAACGAACTATAGTATGGCGTGATAGATATCGCGCTGTACAACCTGCGGTAGTTCTCCTTGAGTGCCAAGACCTCGCTTTGGCGCACCTCATCGAAGTAGTAGGTGTTCAAGGCATCGAGGTCGTTCATCGCTTGTGCAATCCTAGTTAGATGATACCACCTCTTTCTTAACCTTCTCCTGTGCGCTAACAGCTACAACGCTCAAAAGCGCAACGCTCAAAAGAGTAAAAAATTTCTTCATAGGGCTGTAGTATGTAGTTGTGTTTTAATAATTGTTCTAATCTCCACGTCGGGAGATACCTGTTTGTTTACACAAAGTTATACAAAAAATATCAAATAATACTAAAATATTTCAAAAAAGTTCAAATAATCGCCCATTTTTACCAAGTGTATAAAAGTGCTTTTACCTTGTGGCATAAACTAACAGTGTCAGCCCAAAAATATTGATGGGCTGACACTGCGTATATATATCATTGTTGCGACAGAGGAGGTTACCTTATAACCTCAATCTCGAAGAGGCGGTTCCAGTCCTTGCCAGTAACATAGAAGTGTCCTGTGGTGGAGTCGTAGGCGATGCCGTTAAGTGCTTCTGATTCAGGGTTTTTGTATAATTTGTCGCGCAACTCGGTGAGGTCCACCAAGCCCGTTACAACACCGCTATTTGGGTCTATCTCCACGATAGCATCCGTAAGGTAGACATTTGCCCATATGCGACCATTTATCCACTCCAACTCGTTAATCATATTCAGTGGCTCGCCATTGATAGTCACGCATATCGACTTCTCGGTAGCGAAACTATCGGGGTTGACCTGACGGATGGTAGATGTGCCGTCCGACATATAGAGATGCTCGCCATCGGTGGTGATACCCCAGCCCTCGCCACGATAGGGGATGCTCTTTATAAGATTACCCTTGCCGTCGTAGAGATATGCCTTATGATTTTCCCAAGTGATTTGGTAGATATTGCCCTTATAGTGGGTTATGCCCTCGCCAAACTCATCCTCGGGGAGCGATGCCACAATATCCACAGCACCACTCTTAAGGTCGATGCGCTGGAGGTGTGAGTGACCTTCGCGACCAGTACCCTCCCACATTACTCCGTCGATATACTGCAAGCCCTGCGTGTAACTATGTGTCGAGTGTGGATACTCGGCAACGATGTTGTAGTCGTACAACTTCGCTATAACACGTCGTTGCTCCGCGCCTGCAGAGGTTGTTGTAGGCGTTGTATTGCTCTTTTTGGTTGTCGTACCGCCACATCCTACGATAAGTAGCGCGGTGGCGATGGCAAAGGTAAATATCTCTCTAAACATCCTTAAATGACTTATATGTGCTAATATTGACTTGCAAATATAACCCTTTTTCAACTATTTTTTATACCTTTGAGGGAAAATATTGCAATAGAATGATTTACTACATTGAGCATACCACCTCCACCAACGATGAGGTGCGCAACCCTAAATATGGTCATCTCGATGCCGTATGGGCGGAGCGTCAGAGCGCAGGACGTGGACAGCGCGGACACTCGTGGCATAGCGAGGAGGGCGAAAATATCACATTCTCGGTGGTGCTGACACCCACCTTTTTGCCGATACAGGAACAGTTCTTGCTGTCGGAGATTGTGGCGTTGGCATTGGTGTATACACTGCGCGAGTTTGGCATAGAGTGTCGCATAAAGTGGACCAACGATATCTACGCTGGAGACAATAAGATTGTGGGTATTCTTATCGAACACTCCCTTGCAGGAGATACACTTGCACGCACCATCGCGGGCATAGGTCTTAATGTCAACCAGTTGGAGTTTCCTGCAGACCTGCCAAACCCTACGTCTATGGCACGCGAGCGCGGGCAACGCTTTGATAGAGAGGATGTTATAAAACGTATTGTCATCAATATCGAGCGTCTTTATGCTCGTCTTGAAAGGGGCGAGAAGGGCGATATCGAGCGCGAATATATCGAGACTATGTACCACCTCGGCGAGCCTCATACCTACGCACTCCCAAACGGTGAGCAGTTCGTGGCTACCATTCGTGGTGTGCGTCATTCGGGCGAGTTACGTCTCGAACATAGCGACGGCATCATCCGCGAATATGCCTTCAAAGAGGTGGAGTTTGTACTGCCCCACAAGCACAATAACAACCTCAAATAGTCCCTATAATTAGAGGGATAGAGCAAAAAAGTTGTAAAAAATTTTCGCGAACAACAAAAAAAATATATATTTGTGGTTGCGAAAGTGTGATAAGAGAAATACACCTACCCGCGAAATATAAACTAAATAACACTTAATACTACAGAATTATGGCTAATGTACCTGCTAATTTGAAGTACTCTAACGACCACGAGTGGTGCCGTGTAGAGGGTGATGTTGCTGTTATCGGCATTACTGATTACGCTCAGTCACAGCTTGGTGACATCGTTTTCGTTGACGTTCCTACTGTTGGCGAGACTATCGAGGCTAACGAGGTTTTCGGCTCTATCGAGGCTGTTAAGACCGTTTCAGACGCTTTCTCTCCAGTAAGCGGTGAGGTTATCGAGTTCAACGAGGCTGTTGAGGGCGACTCTTCACTTGTAAATAAGGATCCATACGGTGAGGGCTGGCTTGTTAAGATCAAGATGTCTAACCCTGCAGAGGTTGACGCTCTTCTTGATGCTGCGGCATATGAGGCTCTTATCGGCTAATTAAAATTTCTTGTGATAAGGGGTCGATTGCGGCCCCTAACAAAAAAGGCGACAATGGGACGTACGTCAAGTACTACCCATCGTCGCCTTTTTCGCCGAGTGTA
>JAGCKG010000034.1 GCA_017647625.1 Alistipes sp.
AATAATAATAATAATAATGAAAAATTTGTTTATGTGCTTATGATTTTATAACTTTGCAAGGAATCAAATAACCACATAAAACTATACGACTATGAAACGCTTGTTGACATCTTTAGCACTATGTGCTATGGCACTCACTACATTTAGCGCTTGTACTCCTAAGGAGACTACACAAGAGCCAGCCCCAACACCTTCTGTATCTGAACTTACACCAGATGAGCATAAGCAGAAGTTGGAGGATATCGCCATTGAGTTGGTTGACGAGTTCAACCCCTCAGATTTCGAGTTGCTTGCCAATGCATTTATCTCATTGTCGGAGTATCTTTACACCGAAGAGTGGGATGATGAGAGTCAGGAGTATCCTGTAGAGCAGATGGCTCGCGCACTTAAGACCAAGTCTATGGGCGACCTTACCAAGGCTGCTACACGCGCATCAGAGCAGTTTATCTTCGATCTAAACAATGGTGCTATCGAACTTGATGGCCTACGCTTTGTTATCGACGAGGATGGCGAGGTATACTATGAGGAGTTGGAGAGCACTGGTCGTGTAGAGGTTACCTGGGACAATGCTGTTGTGCTCTTCACCTGGGGCGAGAACAATGGTCAGTACACCTATACCGATGAGGCAGAGGATATTGAGTATGTTGTGAAGGTTCCAGCATACGTGAATGCATCATTGAAGATCGATGGCGTTGAGCACCTCAATGTTAATGCAGAGCCTGCAGTGACAAACAATGACGACCTTGCCTTGAATCTAACCATCAAGATCTATGGCGGTTATGAGATTACAAACGCAGCGAACGTAACTAACGAGAAGGTTACATATAACTCTTCATTCAAGAAGAACGCAAAGACCCTTATCTCAAACAGCGCAGAACTCTACATTAACGGTCTCACAACCCCTGAGAACTGGATATCAGAGTATACTAATGAAGATGAGTATGGCAATGAGTACACCGAGACTTATCTTAGTCTTGATGAGTCAGTATATGAGACTATGACCAATGGTCAGTTCCGTTGCGATATCCTCAAACTCTCTATCATTGGTAGCGGCGACTTCAAGGAGATACTCACTGAAATGGAGACATTAAATAACGAGAGTACAACTTACAACGACATAGCATATTACGAGGCATATAGCGATATCCTTAACAAGCATACCGATATCGTGGCTGTCTACAACGACACCAACGAGAAGATTGCTAATGTTATCACACAGGGTTTCTACTACGAGGAGGAGTACATTGAGGATGGAACAAGTTATGTAGAAATTGGTTGCGGAGTTGAGCCTATCCTTGTATTCCCTGATGGCAGTAAGTTCTCACTTGAGAATTACTTCTCAGCAGATAGCTTCGAGAGACTAATGGAGCGTCTTGAGGAGTTCTATGGCGAATAGGTAACACCGCTCTAAACTATATAGGGCAAGTCTACAAAACGAAGGCTTGCCCTATTATTATAATTAATGACAAAGAAACCGATACTACTTATCTTCTTGCTTTTAACAGCCATCGCTGGCTACGCACAGCAGGATAGCATCACACTACACTACAGTGTTGATGATATTGTTGTGTCTGCTCGTCAGCAGGTTATATCCGCACCAGATAAGAGCGGAAATATCTCGATAAATATGAGCGCGTTGCAAGATATACCACGCTTTGCAGGCGCGGTGGACATAGTCAAGTTCCTGCAATACACACCTGGCGTGGTGGCAACACAAGAGGGCAACACATCGCTCTATGTGCGTGGTGGAGACAGCGGACAGAGTCGCATCCTCATAAATGGTGTACCGCTATACACACCATCACATCTGCTTGGTTTCTTCTCGGTACTCAACCCTGCACACCTAAGCGGTCTTACGCTCTACAAATCGGGCATACCCGCACACTATGGTTCATCGACAGCATCTGTAACCGACATACGAACACACTCATACCTACCACAGAAGTATGGCATCGAGGGCAATGTGGGCATTATTGAGTCGGATGCTACGGTGCAGATACCCATAGGCGAACGACTCGGCATCTATCTCTCGGCACGCCACTCCTACGCCTCGTGGCTCACAAACCTTATCCAAGTAGACAATGCATCGATGCATTACGAATTTGGCGACTACGGCATTAGCATCGTGAGAGATATGGGAAAGGTGGGTCGATTGAAGATAAATACACATTTCAACAACGACAACACTAAAGCCTTCGCACAGTCGTATAGTAGCGACGGCAACCTGCGTTGGTGGAATGGTCTTGGTAATATCTCGTTGGAGAGCCATATCGGCAAGCGTGTAACAACCGAGAACACACTCTATAGTTCGATATACGACAACTTCCTTGATATAGTTGTTGCGAGCAACCGCTATGGAGTGAGTGCTGGTGTGGAGAGTTACGGAGCATCCAACATCACGACTATAGACCTAAACGCCATAAGCCTCACCACTGGTGCGAACTATGAATACCGTCGTGTGCGACCACAGCACATCGTAGCATTAGATGGCACAACGGCTAATGGTGCGCCATTAGAAGCGACACACGAAAGTGCGATATTTGCCAATGCCAACTACCGCACTTTCAACGACATATACTTAAACACCGGCATACGCCTATCGATATACAAGAACAACCGCGTATGGTGTTTCCCAGAGCCTCGTATATCGCTATCGATGCCTCTATCGGCAACGATGCGTGCGTGGGCGAGTTACGATATGATGGTGCAGTATCTACTGCTTGCACCGCAGTCCAATATGTCCTTTGCTACGGACTTCTATGTTAGCAGTTCCGCAAAGACACCGCCACAGTTATCACATAACTTCGCCATAGGCATCAGCGACAGCTACGATAGACTACGCTACAGCGTGGAGGTATACTACCGCTATATGAAGAATGTTATCGAGTACGACACCTCGATATTTGAGGTGCTTACGGGCGAAAATAACTACACCACAAACCTGTATTCAGGTATAGGCGAGTCGTATGGTATAGAGAGCAACATAGGCTATACTACCACATCGCTCAACCTGCAACTAAACTACACGCTGTCGCGCTCACTACGCCAGTTCGACGAGATAAACAGTGGCAACCCCTACCCTGCGCACTCCGACCGCAGACACAACCTCTCGTTGCTCGCATCCTATAGACCCTCGCCACGTTGGACTATCGCTGCGACCTTTGTCTACGCCACAGGTGCGCCATATACCGCGACAAAAGGCATCTATATCAGTGGTAACAACTTCCTAAAGGAGTATGGTTCGTACAACGGAGGCAAACTACCTGACCTACACCACCTCGACCTATCTGCAACATATTGGTTTAAGCGCAGTAAATCGAAGCATAGTGGCATAAACATATCTGTATACAATGTCTACGCCCACACCAACCCACTTATGATATCGTGGGATGTAAACATTGATAAAGATAACACTATCCATATCAAGGAGCATCTGCATACCGTATATACCATTATCCCATCGATAAGTTGGATATTTAAGTTTTAAGAGATGAGACGCTACGCACTACTATTTATAGCCTTGCTTATGTTTGCAGGGTGCATAAAGACCCAAGAGCAAGATGATAGTTTCCGCTATCGTCTTGTGGTGGACGGTCGTATCGAGCAGGGACATAGTGCTGTGGTTATGCTCTCGCAAAGCATACCATACAACGACTCCTATAGCGAGAATGTATACCGAAAAATGGCAATATGGGGTGCAAAGGTGACTATTGTTAATGGCGATAGACGCGAGGTGCTTACAAGTCGCAGGGACTCGCACTACCCCACCGAATTTGTATATACAGGTTCCAAAATCACCGGTGAGGTGAACGAAACATATACCATAGAGATAGAGTATAGCGGACATAGTTGGCGCGCAGAGTGTACTATCCTGCCACCTATAGAGTTGCACGACATAGAGGTTGTTGCCGAGGGCGAGGATGAGTATAGCATCAAGGCGACACTACCGCCATCACCATACCCTTGTAGCATAGACTGCTCGATTGATGGTAGCACATACTACGCCCCAACAATTTTAGGCATATACGCCCCCTCGGATAGCGAGCGACGCATAACCATCAACCATCCTTCTGACAAACTTATACGCGAGGGCTATAGCATAATGTTTAGTGGCAAGGAGAGAGTAACACTTCGTGTAAATACCCTATGCGACTTTGGCTACACCTACTGGCGCAAGTGGGAGGATAACTTTATCAATAGCATAAACCCTATCTTCCCCTCAACATCCAACCTCCCCACAAATATCTCCAACAACGCCTACGGCATCTGGTCGGGCTACGGCACGACATATCACGTTCTCGGTCTTTTAAGTGAGTACGGGAATTAGCAAGATATTACTTCGGTTAAAATCTGCGAGGATGACAAAATGGGTTACTACGCAGACAAAGTCCGCTCCGCTTAACGCCTTTCTTGGTGGTTCCCTTAAGGGGTTGCACAAAGCAATGTGAAAAGAGTTTCCACCTGAGTGGATATTTTTGTATTTAGTGTTGGTCAGATGCGAGCATCTGGTAACACTAAATACAAAAATCCCCAATCTTACGATTGAGGACTCTTTTCACACTGCTTTG
>JAGCKG010000035.1 GCA_017647625.1 Alistipes sp.
TGCCTTGTTTGTTAAATGCTCATTTACATTTAGTAAACTCCGCTTTCCCAAACTGCGAGCAGCTTCAAAATAGCCACAACATATAACTTTGTAATAAACTCACAGCCCGCGCTATGGTCAACCTTAGCGCGGGTATTATTTTTAATACCCGCGGGGAGTGGGGCAAAATGTCTTGTACTGAAAAAAGAGGCCTTAGAGGCCTGAGGGGTAATTAGTAAAACCCTTTCTGCCCTTTTTTGCCCCTTCTGCCGCTTTTGTCCCTTTTCACTTTTCACCTAATAAACTCTGCGCGAAGCGCACCATACTTTTGAGGCAAAACTTCGTAATGCCTCGACTTTGCTACGACTCGGCAGAACAAATAGATTTGCTCTGCTCTCACCTTAATCGCAAAGTTCAGTTTTCAGTTTTCAGTTTGTTTGTAGCAACGAAATATATCGTGTCAGCAATCGTCTTTCAAATTATTTCACTAAATTTGTACCGAATAAAAGGTCTAATTTTATGGTAGATATTGCAAAAAAGTGGTCGAAATATAGAGAGGAGTATCGACGATATATCCGCACAGAGAAGCGTCTGTCGGAGAATACCGTGGATGCCTATATGCGTGATTTCGACGATTTTATGCAGTATGTACAACATTTCTTTACCGTCACGCCCGAGGATGTCACGCCCGAGATAATATCGAAGTATATGGGTAGACTCTATGGCGAAAAGGGACTTAGTGGCAAGTCACAAGCGCGTAAATTAAGTGGTATCAAAAGTTTCTACAACTACTTGTTAATCAACGATAAAATAGACCAATTGCCTACCGATAGCGTCGAGACCCCACGTCAGGAGCGTACGCTACCAGATGTGCTTACTGTTGCCGAGGTGGATGCCATAATCGCGACCTTCGATATGACTACGGTAAAGGGTTGTCGAGATAACGCCATTGTCGAGGTGTTGTACTCCACTGGCTTGCGTGTCTCGGAACTTATATCGTTGCGTATAGATAACCTGTTTTTTGGCGAGGGATATATTCGTGTTATCGGCAAGGGCGATAAACAGCGTATAGTACCCATAGGCTCGGTGGCGAGAGATAAAATACAGTTATATATGGAGTTACGTCGACCAAAGAGACCGAGCGAGGTGACGTTATTCCTAAATAATCGTGGCGAGCCGTTGACGCGCGTTATGGTATTTACCATAATAAAGCAGGCGGCGATGTTGGCGGGCATAGATAAGAGTATCAGCCCCCACACCCTGCGTCACTCCTATGCTACGCATCTGTTGGAGGGTGGAGCGAATATCCGTCAGGTGCAGGAGTTGTTGGGACACGAGAGTATCGCCACAACAGAGGTATATACCCACGTTAACCGAAAGCATCTGCGCGGTGTGGTAGAAGATTCGTTTGCTTATTTGGATATAAATATTTAGTTATGAAGAGATTAATGCTATCAATCACAGCAATGGTGATTGCCATTTGTTCTGTTGTTGCACAGGAGCGCGAGATAGTCATCGCGTGTGACTGGGGCGATATATCGGCAACGTTTAATACCCCAACTGCGGGTAGCGATGTAGCGGTTTTGATTGTCGCAGGCTCGGGTCCTACCGATAGAAATGGTAACTCTGGTCCAAGCCTTAACACATATACCTATAAGATGCTCTCTGATGATCTTGTAAAGGGGGGTGTTGCGGTGTTACGTTACGACAAGCGCGCCATAGGTCGTAGCCGTGTGAATGACCCTACGACAATCCCCAATATGGTGTTTGAGGACTTTGTTGACGACGCTGTGCGCTGTGTAGATTACCTGCGTGGCGAGGGCTTCGAGAAAGTTATCGTTGCGGGTCATAGCGAGGGTGGTGAGATTGCATTGCATCTTGCTCTAAGAGAGGATGTTGCGGTAGATGGCTTGGTGTTGCTATGTTGTCCGGGTTTCCCTATGGACCAGATACTTAACGCACAGTTATCGGCACAACTTGTGCCACAGCACTTGGGGCTTATGCTCACCGCTACAACCCTTATGCAACGCATCAAGGCGGGCGAGAGTGTGCCTGTGGAGAGCATACCGCAGGAGTTGCTGTCGTTGTTCCACCCTTCGGTGCAACCATTCCTTTGTAGCAGTATGGCTTTCGATCCTGCGGAACTTCTATCGCGCGTGGAGCAACCTGCGTTGGTAATCTCTGGTGGCAGGGATATTCAGGTCACCAAGGATAATGCCGAGAGGCTTATGAGGGGCGCAAAGCGTGGCGAGCATATCCATTTCGAGCATATGACTCACGTTTTGAAGGATGCCGACACCAACGACCGCATAGAGCAGTTGGTAAGCGTATATACAAATGCTAATATTCCTCTTACTGATGGTGTTAGCAATGCGGTGATTCGATTTGTAAAACCCTAAACTCGATATATATGTCACTACTAAAGCGTCTCTTTGGCAAGCGCGCTACGGAGCCTTGCTATCCAACAGATGAACTTGAGATTAATGGCGAGAAGTTGCGTCTACGATTTTTTGCTCACGCCTCTATCGCTATAGAGTATGGTGGCAGGTGGATATATGTCGACCCAGTGATGGATAGTGCCAATTATGAGCGACTTCCAAAGGCAGATGCAATTCTTGTTACGCACCACCACGATGACCACTTCGATATGGTTGCCATAGAGCATCTATGCCACGCAGAGACCCGTATTTTGCTTGATAAGACCGCTGCTGAGGGCTTTGCTGGCGACTGCTATACGATGTTGCCCAAGGGTGTTGCCGAGCCATTTGCTGATATTCGTGTTGAGGCTGTGGCGGCATATAACACCTCGGCTCATCAGTTGCAGTTTCATCCCAAGGAGCGCGAAGATTGTGGCTATGTGGTGACTCTGAACGATGCTGTGCGCATCTATATCTCGGGCGATACCGAACCTACCTCGGAGATGCTTGCGCTAAAGGATATAGATATAGCCTTTATATGTGTAAATCAACCATATACGATGACTTCGGCACAGGCTGTTGAGGTTGTTACTGCGCTACGCCCAAAGATTTACTACCCATACCACTATGGTCAGGTCGATGAGCCTACCGATGTAGAGGCTCTCGCCAAAACTCTCGACAGCGTGACCGATGTCCGTATTAGACCACTGGCATAGTAACCTCTCTTGGAGGAGTCTTGGGGATCGTCTTGAGGCGATGCCTATGCTTGCTGTTGTCATCCCCGTTATTTTGGGTATTGTCTTTGCAAATAACTACTACACACCTATTTGGATTGTCTGTGGTGGTCTCTCATTCTTTACTATCGGGGCATTATATGCGCGCCCATATTGGGTGTCGCAGTGCTATCTAATGCTCCTCCCGATACTCTTTGGTATACTCTTGGTTGCCACACGCACCACGGTTGCCTCTACGCCATACGACACCCCTGTCGAGATGCAGGTTAGCATCGTTAGCCCTATTGCAGAGCGTGATGGTTATAGCGTCGCTGAAGGACGTATCGAGGCGTGGATTGAGAGCGATGTGTGGTATGATGCTCGCGACCGCGTGCAGTTGTGGATACGTTGCGATAGCCTCGACTATGGCGATAGGGTGCATATCGTGGGCGAACTGCAAGAGCGCGTATCGAAATTTGGGGAGTATAACGTCCTGATGCATAATCGTGGCTATGTTGGTGGTGTCGCATTGTCGGAGTGGCAGATACTTGATGTTGAACACGATAAGGCTGGTGGTGTGCGCCGTTATGCTATCGAGAAACTGGGTCGTTATGCTAAGGATACCGCCTCGCATAGCGTTGTTGAGGGTATGGTTGCAGGCTCACGCAGTAGTATGCCGAGTGCGTTGCGCGAGTCATACTCCGCTACGGGGCTCTCGCATATCTTGGCGGTGTCGGGTCTCCATTTGGGTATTATACTGCTTGTCATCAACCTGCTTCTTACGCCCCTTAAACTCCTTCATCGTGGACATATTATAGCCGACATCTTGGCTGTTGCGGTGCTGTGGTTGTTTGTCGCTATGAGTGGTGCTTCGCCCTCTGTTGTGCGCGCTGCGCTGATGTTTAGCGTACTGCAACTTGTGAAAAATAGTACCACCAACTATAACCCCGTCAATGCCCTCGCTGTGGCGGTCTTTGTGATGCTCTTTTGTAACCCGCAGACGCTCTACGATATTAGTTTTCAGCTCTCGGTGCTTGCTGTTGTGGGTATCGTTGCGTGGGGTATGCCTATGGTGCGCAAGATCCGATTGAAGAGTCATCTTGCCACCTCGGTGGTCTCAACCTTTGTTATCGGTGTGGTGGCTACATTGTGGACTATGCCCATTGTATCGGCCACCTTTGGTAATATACCTATCGTAGGTGTTGTCGCTACACCTGTGGCGCTGCTAACGGCCTATGCTATTGTCGGTTGTGGTGTTCTTACTCTGCTTCTTCCACATCCTTTAGCACAACCTTTTGCCTACTGTGCCGAGTGGATGGCGTCGGTGCAAAATGTTGTTGTTGAGTGGTTTGCGGCATTGCCTTGTGCAAGCGTGCAGTATACTCTCTCGACCCCAGCGATAGCGATATATTATGCGCTTTTTGCGGTCGTTACTCTTCTTCTATGGTCGCGCAAACCTAAGAAGAAAACAGACTCGTTTAGCCTCTCACAATTCGAAGGGTAGATTCCGAACCTTTTGATGCTATCTGAGTTCTAATAAGTTACGATGAGTTCTAATGAATATAACCCACCAACAAACATCATTAGAACATATCAGGACTTATAATCTCCTTAGGTTGATGATTTGCAAGTGGTTGGCACGAGAAAACGGAATAAACACGTCACCCTGAGGAGGGGCATCCGTGACATTGAGGGTTGCACCTACACCCTATGCCCCACGTGAGGGCCTACAGCTGTATAACTCGTTTGTGGGTTGTAATATTACGTGTCAGCAAAGCGATAAAACAAAGGTAGATTGCCACAGAATTGCATAGCAACTATGTGGGTATCAGCACAGTAACGGGTGCAATTCTTCGCAATGACGATAGGTTTATATCGCGGGTATTAAAAATAATACCCGCGCTACGGTGGGGATTAGACCAGGTGTAGCGCGGGTAAGGTGTGGATAGGGTTATCAATTACCCAAACTAAAAATCGTAGCCCTCAATAGCATCGGCATAATCGTTCCAATATTCAGCTGACTTATAAGCCTCTACCGACTCTGTTGGCACATAAATCTTACGACCAGAGGCATTGTCGTCAAACATATAATAGCCTCCAGCAGGTGGTGTTACAGCCTTACAATATACACTTGTTAGGCTACTGCAACCAATGAATGCGTAATATCCAATAGTAGTTACACTATCTGGAATAGTTACACTTGTGAGGCTACTGCAAGAAGCGAATGCAGAACCTCCAATTGTAGTTACACCATCTCCAATGGTTACACTTCTTAGGCTACTGCAACCAGAGAATACCCCACTTTCAATTGTAGTTACACTATCAGGAATAGTTACACTTGTTAGGCTACTGCAACCAATGAATGCAGACCATCCAATTGTAGTTACACTATCTCCAATAGTTACACTTGTTAGGCTACTGCAATCTTCGAATGCATAATCTCCAATTGTAGTTACACTATCTCCAATAGTTACACTTGTTAGGCTAATGCAAATCCTGAATGCAGACCATCCAATTGTAGTTACGCTATCACCAATAGTTACACTTGTAAGGCTGCTGCAACCTTCGAATGTATGAGCTCCAATAGTAGTTACGCTATCAGGAATAGTTACACTTGTAAGGCTGTCACACTCATAGAATGCATAACGTGCAATTGTAGTTACACTATCTGGAATTGTTATACTTATTAGGCTACTGCACCAAGCGAATGCCCCATTCCCAATTGTAGTTACACTATCAGGAATAGTTACACTTGTTAGGCTACTGCAATATTCGAATGCCTCATCTCCAATTGTAGTTACATCACCATCAAACTCAATAACCCAGCGCTCCTTTTCTGCATCGAAGGTATTTGATATAATGTTTACACCGAAAGCATCTTCCTCCCTTGGCTCTGTTGGCTCTGTTGTACTACCATTGGTATACCAAATCTCATTTGAAGGGCATGAGGGATCTGGCAGTGCAGCCTTTTGTGTAAATAAGAGTGTTTTTAACACCTCGCCACCACCATCCACAAACTCAACATTTGCCAAACGTGTTTCAAACGAATCGTTTTTAGCAATGATAAAGGTCTGTGTCTCCATACGAGAGTCTGTGCGTGTTTCGGCAACGCTCAACCACGCCTGAGCCTCCTCTGGAATAACAATGCTGTAATCTACATTGGTAGCGATAGTAACCACAACCTCGCCACCATCGGGCTCCAATATATACGCACCCTCGCCATCGGTGACAAAAACATGATTTGGGGTAGGCGTTTGCTCATTTGGCAACAGATTCTCACAACCAACCACAAGCACTCCAAAGATGAATGCAATAAGTAAAAGCTGTTTTTTCATAGTATGTTGGGTTTTAATTATTTGTCGATTGATAGACAAAGTTAAGCAAATTTTCCAAAAAGCGCAACACTCTTGGGGGCTTGCCTCTTAGATTAGAAAAAATACCTGCCCGCAACTCGATATTAAAAAGATATTTATACCTTTGCATAAAATGTTTTGACAGATGGTAATTCTTCCTTTGGTATATTTTGGCTCGGTGGAGTATTGGTCAGCCTTAGTGAATGGTGCAGACGATGTGGTTATAGATATTGGCGAGCACTATGTGAAGCGTTCCGATAGAAACAGAACGGAGATTATGACCGCGGGTGGTGTAATGCAACTATCTGTGCAGTTGCGTCACGCCAACAAGCCACGCCAGCCGATGCGAAAGATGGAGGTAGACTACTCGAAACGTTGGCAACATCAGCATCTTGTGGCGATAGAGTCAGCGTATCGTTCATCGCCATATTATGAGCATTATGGGGAGTTGTTCAAGCCTCTGTTTGAGAGGGAGTGGCACTATCTTGTGGATCTGAACTTGGCTATCTTGGAACTTATGTGTAAGATTCTGAGGGTGCCTATGCCACGCATTTGTGAAGAGTATGTCGTAGCCTCGGAGGGGGATATAGATATGCGTAAAAAAAGACCTGAAACAGAGTTCATCGCCAAACCCTATATTCAAGTCTTTAGTGATCGTATGCCTTTCGAGCCTAACCTCTCGATATTCGACCTTGTAATGTGCGAGGGCAGGGATGCATTAACCTATCTAAAGCGATAGCAAACCACCACAGTTAATATCTATCTTGTGGCGGTGGGTAGCGGTGCTATCTACAGCCTCAATGGTTGCGCGACCCTTTACAACAACCGAGTCGGCGCGATATATACCGCGTGAGGTGCGGGTCATAGTGACGCTGTCGCCATTTACAAGCAACACAGGCGCACCAACGGAACTATACACCGTAAAGTGCTGAAGGGTATCGTTACGGCTCTGCCAATCGCCCTCGGCAATATGCAATGTTGGGTCGTTATCGTTCCATACAGCGCGATAGAGGTAGTAGGCATCCTTCTTGGTGCTATGGTCGTAGTCCACCATACCCGAGCGGTTGAGGTGGTAAGGACGACGTGCCGAGGCGTAGTCGAACATCGTGTTGAGCCATACTCCCCAGAAATCACCCATTGAGTCGATAATAGACCAGTAACGCTCGTGCATATATCTCTGACGGCGTGCAGGAAGGTTGCGTGTGCCACGTTGTGCGCGCACTATGCGCTCGGTGTTATGCTCCGAAGCACCCTCCTCGCCATAGCAGACACCAAAGTTATAGGTGCGCCACTCGCGCTTCGAGTCCAGTTGTCTGCACCATACAGCAACATCATCTGCCATACCCTTTTGCCAACCTACATTCTGGCGCAAAGCGACACCATCCGTAACAAAGTTAATCTCGCCATCCATATTGCTACAACCCATCGTAGGGCGCGTAGGGTCGAGGCTATGTGCCTTATCGTTAAGTTCTTTGATGTAATCGATGACATTGTCGCCCTGTTGCCATACAAGCGAGAACAAGCCCCACATAACAACCGATGGATGGTTGTAGTTTTGTGCTATGATCTCCGCAAGTTGGTCGTTACCATTGCGGTGGAACTCCTCGATAGGGTAGTAGCATATATCCGCAAAGGCGGCTTCGGAGCGTGTGAATGGCATATCCACCCACGCCAGCACGCCATCTTTGTCGCACCAGTCGTAGAGGCTCTGCGCGTGAGGTCCAGATAGCGAGCGTAGGGCATTAGCACCCATATCGCGGAGCATAGCGTAGTCCTCGAAGAGGTGGCTTTGGCTGATTGCCATACCATAGCCCATACGGTCGTGGGCAAGGTTTACACCTCTAATTACTTGTGGTATGTCGTTGATACAAAGTCTCTTATCGGAGTTGAACGCCACCTTGCGGAAGCCTGTTTCAACAACTACGGCATCGCAGTTTTTGCCATCGTTAAGGCTCACCTCGAAGCGATACATTGCTGGCGACTGCGGACTCCACAATATTGGGTCGTTAATGCTGAAAGGTATGTCAATATATCTCTCCTCGCCAAGTTTGTTGATGCGCTGGGTGTAGGTCTCAATCTCGTAGCCGTCTGTACCTACAACGCGCACTGCGAGGTCGAGATGTGCGTGGTTGTTAGCTGATATATAGCATCTTACATATCCCGATGCGCACTCCTTCTCGACACTCTCCTGCACTACAAAGACTCCCTCCGAGCCGAGATATTCGAGCGATATCATATTGCGTGGCGCAACCACAAGTTCCACATCGCGGTAGATGCCTGCTGTAAGGTCCATATCCGATGAAATAGGGAGTACATCACTACGCACATCGTTGCTTACCACCACGCGGATAAAGTTCTCAGCACCAAAGCGAACAGCATTGGTAATCTCAACCGTAAAGGCAGTAAAGCCACCCTTGTGCGCGCCTGCAAATGAGCCATTTACAAAGACTCCTGCAACGCTCTGCACACCGCCAAAGCGTAGGAATAGACGCTTGCCCATCCACTCGCGTGGGATGTTCAACGTGCGGATATAGTTTGCCGACGAACTACCATTGCCGTAACTGCCCAAGGCACTCTGCCAAGTGTGTGGCAAGGCGATATAGTCAGCATCGCTGATATCTAGTTGCGAGGCGTGGTAGAAACGCCAGTCGCCATTGAGATTATATGTGGCACGCGATGGCTCGGATGCGCTACCCGACACCACCGAGAGAAGGAATAGAATGGGTATAAGTAAAAAACGATATTGCATAGTCTATATCTAAGTTCTGTTATTTTTGTCGGCGCAAATATACGAATAAAGAAAAAAAGTTTGTATCTTCGTGCGAAATATTTGTGTGTTAGTAAAGGTTTATACTTGAGGGATGTTCTATAAATTAGTAAATTAAGTTTAACAATAGGAAGTTTTATTTTATCTTTCGGTCGCTTTTGTGTCTATTTCGGCATCTTTCTCATCTTTCCTCGGTTGCTATGCCCGCATAGCGCCCTCGAAAGAGATAAGAA
>JAGCKG010000036.1 GCA_017647625.1 Alistipes sp.
AAACATTTAATTTTTGTTGCAACAATGAACAAGGATCAGTTGATCAGACTCGTAAACGAGCAGATGTGGACTAAGGGCGAGAACGATGTGCCTAAGTTCGGTGCAGGTGATACAATCACCGTAACTTATCGTATTGTAGAGGGTAACAAGGAGCGTTTGCAGAGCTTCCGCGGTGTAGTTATCCAGATTAAGGGTTCAGGCCGCACCAAGATGTTCACCATCCGTAAGGTATCGAATGGTGTAGGTGTAGAGCGTATCTTCCCACTTTACTCACCACACATCGACAAGATCGAGGTTAACAAGTATGGTGTTGTACGTCGTGCGCGTATCTACTACTTGCGTGACCTTACTGGTAAGAAGGCTCGTATCAAGGAGCGTCGTATTAAGAAGGCTGACGAGTAGTCGATGCCAACTTAATTGGAATGGGGTTGTCCGTTTGGACAACCTCTTTTTTTGTTTGATGTGGTGGGTTTTAGTGGTAAATATTAGTTAGTTGTAGTTGTTTTTGAGTCGCATAAATAGGGATGCTCAACTGCAAAATTATGGTTGATATGCAACTATTTGTTTAGTGTGGAGCATAACCTTGTTCTAAAGACTCAAATGTTTGTGATATTTTTTTGCCGTTTGACATTTTTTTTGTATATTTGCCTTACAATCGCATTAGTATTAGCTAATAAAATTAAAACCGTAATATATGAAACTAAAAAATTATGCTTATCGCTGCGTGGCAGTGGTTTGCGCAATCGTTGCCGTAGCCTGTGTTGACGAGAATTTCTCTATTGACAAGGTCTCTAAGGAGGTCTCGGTGCTTGACGGTAAGACAGTGTTGCCTCTCGCTACTTTCGAGAAGGTGACTTTGGGTGATTTGTTGAAGGATGCTGATACAAGCAAACTTCAAAAGAATGAGGATGGCTCATACAGCTTCACCTACTCTATCCCAGAGGATACTATCTCTCCAGGTGATTTCGAGTTGCCTACATCATTCCCTATTGAGGAGATTGGTAGTAGCTTCTCTGTAGATTTGCCATCGTTGGACTTTGGTACTTATAGTGCTGGTGTTAATGAGGAGTTCGGTCTTAATCTTACTGGTGGCTTGAGTTCTCTTTTGGATGGCGTTTCTGAGTATGAGTTGAAGCAGAGTTATCTCGATTGGATGGAGATGATGGGTCAGGAGACCTCCCTTAATGCTCACATAGGCGAGACCGTTGAGGTTGATGTTGTGGAGCTTGCTCTACCAAAGCAGATTAAGAATGTCTCTACCGTATATTTCAAGAGCCTCGAGCAGGGACATATCGGTGCGCCTTTGCACGTTAATCTTGATATGAATGGTCTTGCCGATGTTAATGGTGGTGGCCACTTCTCATTTGTCTTGATGCCAACAGCAACTGATTTGTTGATTTATGACAACGACGGCTATGTTGTTGAGCGCAACGATAATGGCGAGTATCGTGTTGAGATGGATATCGATGAGGGTGCAGAGCAGATCAATTTCGCACTCTTTATTGCAGGTCTTGTTAATCCTAACGAACCAGTGGATGGTCAGATTTCCATCGACCCATCTATGGCATTCGATATTAGTTTCGAGTTGAAGGCAAAGCCAGGTATAATGCGTACTGGTGTGCCTACAGTATCTGTATATTCGGAGTTTGCGCTTGATGATGCAGAGGTAGTATTCAACAGCGATGTAGACTTGGTAAGCTTTGAGTTTGGTGGCGAGAATGGCTCTGAGGGCTTCAGCTTCGGTATTGATGCACTTCCAGAGCAGGTTAAGAGCATCAACCGCATCAACCTTGATAATGAGTCTGTATTTACTCTCTATGCTAACGGCTTCGAGTGGCTTAAGGAGAGCAGTGACTTCGTGACTATCGATATGACATTGCCAGATTGCCTTGAGCTTCGTCCTATCGGCAATACATATCAGTATGATGAGGAGAATCACCGCCTAACAATGACTATTGGCGATATCAGCGAGGGTCTTCAGATTGGCGTTGAGGCTATCGACTTTGGCGAGAATGGTCTCTCTTCTGCGGATGGTCCTATCTCTATCGAATTCAATCCTGCTGTTCGTGTTCACTTCACAAATGATGAGCCTATCAGCATCAATAACTTTATTACCGAGGATGAGATCAATGTCTCTGTAGGTATTCACGAGACTACTCTCGGTCTTGAGTCTATCAGCGCACAGATCGACTTCTCGGAGAAGATTGAGGAGGTATTGCCTGTTGGCGAGGAATTGGGCGAGGATGTTCTAAATGGTTTGGAGCTTAACGGTTTGGGTATATCTCCAATCTTGGAGTTTATGGTTACCAACCCTCTTACTATCGAGGCATCTATTTCCGCTACAATCACTCCTATGGTTGGCGGTGTAGCGCAGGAGGAGAGCATTATTCCAATCAACGCTACTATCAAGCAGGCTGTTTACGATCAGGCAACTGGCGTGATTACCCCTACAGCGACACGCATCGTGTTGGCAAAGAAGGAGTACGAGGCACAGTATCCAGCCACAGAGGGTTACACCTTCATCGAGTGCGACCTTGATAACCTATTTGCTAATTCAATTCCAGACTCTATAGCATTGTCGGCATCTGTAGCATTGCCACAGGAGGTTATCACACTTCATTTGACTGATGCTTTGGAGTTCAGTTATGGTGGTAACATTACACTTCCTATCGCTTTCGATAGCGGTTTGTATATCTCATACGAGATGACAGAGTCTATCTTGGAGGATGGTGAGTCTCCACTTGCTGATATCGCTGCTATCAGAGGTATCAAGGTTGGCGACATCGCTTTGATTGCAGAGTTCGAGTCGACACTACCTTTGGAACTTAAGGTAACAACAACGCTCTACGATGAGGATGGTGTTGAGTTGCCTACAAAGATTGGTTTTGTTGAGGGTAGCAATGTCCTCAAGGGTTCGCCAGATGGCGAGACATCTGTTAAGCAACCACTACGTTTGCAGTTTGACCTTGCAGACGAGGAGGGTTCACTCGCAGAGCTTGTAGATATTGCCACAATCGGTCTAAAGATTGAGGCGCAGAGTTCTGCCGAGGAGGGTGCAGTACCTTTGAAGGATGAGCAGTATATCACTGCGGATCTCAAACTCGAGATTGATGGTGGTGTGACCGTTGACCTTGGTAAACTTAAGAACAAGGTTGAGGATGAACTTGAGGATCATTTGAAATAATAATTCCTAATAGTGAAAGAGTTGTAAAGTTATAATTTCAAAAATGAGAATTAGTGTTATGAAAAAGATAGCTATACTTTTAGTTGCAGTCTTCGCGCTTTTGGGAGTTAACACAGCAAATGCCCAGTCGCGTACCTCCTATTTTATGGAGGGCTCATACTTCCGTTCGGAGTTTAACCCTGCACTTGTGCCTACACGTGGTTACTTTATGATTCCTGGTATGTCGGGTTTCAACCTCAACATCGGTACAAACTTCCTAAGCTTCGATAACTTTATCTACCAGCGTGGCGACCAGTATGTTACTGCGTTTCACAAGTCGGTGACAACAGAAGAGTTCCTTAACAAGTTGCCAAAGACCCTTAAGGGTAATGTAAGTGGTAATGTTAACTTGCTCGGTCTTGGTTTCTACACCAAGAAGATTTTCTGGACTGCGGGTGCCAACTTGCGTATCGACAACAATATCGCAATGTCGCCAGATATGTTCAAGGCGGCAAAGAGTCTTGGTAATGGCTCGTACGACCTTGGTACTACAGCCGTTAATGCAAACTGGTATCTCGAGACCTATGCAGGTACAACATTCCCTATCACAGATTGGTTGACAATTGGTGTTAAGGGTAAGATCCTCTTTGGTTTGGCAAACTTCGGTGCTGAACTTAATAATAATATGAATATCACCGAGGATAAGATTACTGTTGAGGTAGATGGTAACTGGCGTGCTAACAGCCCTATTTTCACAAACCACACATTGGTGGAGGGTCGCAGTGTAGATTTTAGTAGTCTTGTCTGCGTAAACGATATGGCACGTCTTCAGGAGAATCTCAAGAACTTCGGTGCTGCTATCGACTTCGGTGCAGAGATGCGCTTGTTGAATAACCACCTTAAGTTGTCTGCTGCGGTTACCGACCTTGGCTTTATCAAGTGGTGTGCTACATCACACCTTGCAGGTGAGGCAAGTGCAGCATATGAGTACACAGGTGTTGCTCTCTCTGTAGATGGTGACGTTGACTATAGGAGTGCTTTTGCTCCAATGAATGGTGGCGAGGGTATCAACAAGGATAACATCATCCAGAAGGGTGGTTATGAGGGTTATATCAACCGTCTAAGCTACTCTATCAACGTAGGTGCAGAGTACAATTTGCTCCGTAACAAGATTGCGTTCGGTATCTTCTCACAGACAAAGGTTTTGAACACATCTACCTACGAGGAGATCACAGCCTCTGTTAACTTGCGCCCTACAAACTGGATATCTGCCACTGTGAGCCACACGCTCCTCAATGGCAATAGCGCGGGTGTATATGGTGCTGCTATCAACTTCCACCCAGCACTAATCAATATCTACCTCGGTGTTGACTTTATCGACTCTAACTATGTGGGTATTGGTAATGTGGCTGGTCTTGACCTCTATCTTCCACGCAATGCCAACTCGTTGAACCTATATATGGGTATGGCATTCAACTTTGGTCGTCCAAAGCACTTGAAGAATAAGGCAAATAGAGCAGAGTAGTCTCTTACGATATGGGGTGGGTGTTTACTCCCCGCCCCACAAAGAAAATCACTCTGGGAGAGTACATATCGTACAACCCAGAGTGATTTTTTTGTTGTTTAGTTACACCTTTGACGGTGTGCCAAGTAGTTTTCTTATAGGGGAACGCTCCACGCTATATTCGCTTAAGGTATGTTCTATAAATTAGCAAAAGTGTTATTTTATTTAAGAGATGTTCTATAAATTAGTAAATAAAGTTTAATAATAGGAAGTTTTATTATATATTTCGGTCGCTTTTGTGTCTATTTCGGCATCTTTCTCATCTTTCCTCGGTTGCTATGCCCGCATAGCGTCCTCGAAAGAGATAAGAAATCTGTTCGAAATATCCAACAAAATCAACTCGAACTAATTTATAGAACCTACCTTAAAATCGAAGACCCAAGCCATACATCATATTGTGGGTGTACTGCGTGGAGTTGAATCGGTAGCCTACGAATATAAACATCCGCGAGGTTATGAAGTGTTTGAGCGAGTATTGCGTGTAGATACGGCTGATGTCGTAGCCCTTGCCGAGGATGTTTACGCCTATACCTGCGCCAACAGCAAATAGTGGCGATGTAATCTCGCAACGTAGCGACACTCCGCACTCTGTCTGCTGTATAAGCGATGGATGCTCATAACTTATCAATGTGCCATTCTCGTCGAAGATGGCATCGTGGAGGTTAAGACTGCTGTCGGTCTGTATGTCGATTGATGAGCCGAATGCAAAGTGACGATTAAAGTGGTAGAGCAGGTGGTACTGTATGCCATCCAAAAATAGTGGTCTGTCGATAACCACAAACTCGCCGTGGTCGACAAATCTGTCGGCACGCCAACCACCATAGAGAACTACGTCGTGGCTTAAATGTCCCTTTAGGTCCTTATCCTCAAGTTCCTCCGATGGCTTGATGTACTCTTTTGCGCGGATATGTTCGCCGTGGTCGTTGAAGTGGCGTGTAATGCCCAGGCGAACGCCAAAGAGGTTGGCTCCGCTATTTGAGAAGTGGGTGTCGCCATTCGATAGGTGTGTGAAATCGGGTGTGAGGCTAAGTTCCCATTTGGGGGATATGTGCCAACTTACGGGGAGTGCCACGTTTACCATAATGTTCCACTTCGAGTTCATCGCCTCGTTGGGTGTCCAATGCCACGATAGTCCGAAGTTCCACTCGTAGCCGAGTGTTATCTTTTCCCAGTCTGCTATATGAGCACCTTGTAGTATATATAGCGCAATAGGCTGTCCTGTGATCTCGGGGTGGAAGAATGTGTAGGCTGCAAGACCTACGCCCTGATATGCTGTAGGAAAGCGTTTGCCTATCTCGCTGTGGTCGTTGAAGGAGAAGGCATAGCGAAGGTGTAGCGATGCTGCGCTGTTTAGTGGGTCGTCGCCACGAAGGGCGTAGTGCGACACGATGTTATACGCTGGGCGCACCTCCACCGAGAAGCGATGCGATATGGAGTCACATCGTATGGGGGTGGCAGCTGTTGCGCTACCTACCCCCATAAGTGTGAGTGCTATGATGCCTATCAGTGCTATTGCTACTTTGCGAGCCATATGCGGATATTCTCTGCTACGCACTCGATAAGTCTATCTATGGCCTCTGCTGCCGACCAAGCGTTGTGTGGCGAGGCGAGCAGACGATACTTATCCTTGATGTTATATAGTGGCGACTCGCGTAGAGGCTCTACAGAGAATACGTCGAGCGCAGCCGCTGCCACCCAGCCATTGTCTAATGCTTCGGCAAGGGCGGTCTCGTCGATGATGCCACCGCGTGCCACGTTTATAATGAGTGCCGAAGGTTTCATCATCTGCAACTCGTTGCGACCTATAAGACCGCGTGTGCGTTCGTTTAGAGGCGAGTGTACCGACACTATATCGCTCCACTTCAACAACTCCTCAAGTTCCATTGCTGGGTACTGCTCCTCGCGCTTTACACCCGATGTAGAGTAGAAGCGCACCTCGCAACCAAATGCCGAGGCGAGACGTGCTACCTCGCGACCGATGTTACCCATACCCACGATGCCCCACTTCTTACCACTAATCTGGAATGTGTGGCGGTCGTAGCAGAAGGCGCGGTCTGCCTTGGCGTAGCGACCATCGTGGAAGTACTCGTTGAAATATACCACGTTGCGTGCGAGTGCGAGTGCCGACGTAAGGGTTGTCTCCGCTACTGATATTGTGGAGTAGCCTACGGCATTCTTAACCTCGATGCCAAGTTCCTTTGCTGACTCAAGGTCTACGTTGTTCATACCTGTTGCAGCGATGCAAATAAGTTTAAGGTCAGGTAGTTGGCGCATAGCCTCACCGTCGATGACAACCTTGTTTGTGATGGCTATATCTGCACCCTTAAGACGCTCTACGACATCCTCTTTTTTAGTGTTTTCGTATGCGATGTACTCGCCCTGTGAGGTTATCTTCTCTAGGCTTCGACCAGCAATGCTATACTCGTCCAAAAAGACTATTTTACTCATATCTATTCTGTTTTAGTGTTAAATTCTCCAATTAAATCTCGTATTACCACCGAGGCACAGCCGATACCAAATAGTGCGGGTATGTATGATATAGTACCCACGTTCGATTTCTTGTTCTGCTCTTCGCATAGTATCATTGCACCCTCGCGTACAGGCTCTGGCGAGAATACTGCCCAGAAGCCTCGCTTGATGCCAATTTTATGCAGACGTTTGCGGAGCATATGCGCTAATGGGCAGTGGTGTGTTTTGGCGATATCCTTAATCTCCATAAGCGTTGGGTCGGTCTTTGCTCCCGCACCCATAGAACTCACGATGCGAATACCTCTATCCATAGCACCTTTTATAAGCGCGAGTTTTGGCGATAGGGTATCTATGGCATCTACCACATAGTCGAACTTGTCGCTATCGAGTAGGGTATCGGTCTGGTCATCCTTTATAAAGCGGTTGACCACAGTCAGTTGCAACGCAGGGTTTATATCCTTTAGACGGTCGGCAAGGATGTCGCACTTTTCGCGCCCTATGGTCGAATGGAGTGCCACGAGTTGGCGGTTGATATTGCTCTCCGATACCTTGTCGGCATCGGCAATGGTCATACGACCTACGCCCGACCGCACAATCATCTCCGCAGCGTATGCACCTACGCCACCCACGCCCACTACCAATACGTTGGCATTTTTAAGTATGTTTAGTTTCTCCTCTCCAAGTAGTAACTCTGTTCGTTCCAACCAGTTAATCATCCCTTAAATACTCTATTGTAGTTCTCCTCTATGCTTCTTGCTAACTCCTCAATGCTCACTTCGCGTATCTCGGCTACCTCGCTATATATCTGCTCAATATTGCCTTTGTCGTCCAAAGCGTCGGTCTCGCAAAAGAGCAGACTTTGAGGCATCTTGGCAATTACTTCGCGCGTCTTTGGCGACCGTAGCGAGCGAGGACCAACGGATAGATAGTACCTGCGCTCTATGCATCGCTCGGCTTGTTGCCACGACCCTATAAAGCCGTGAAAGATGACACCTTTTAAGGTGCTGTACTTGCCGAGAATGTTTAGCGCATCCTCAACAGCCTTAACTATGTGAAGTACAACTGGTTTGTTTACCTTTGTTGCCTCCTCTAAATGTCTTATAAAGAGTCGCTTTTGGCACTCTTTGTCGACATCACACGCATAGTCCAAACCCGTCTCTCCCACTATGTCGCACTGCGCAAAGTCGGGCAATTTGTACCCCTTATCTGCCTGCCAAGGATGTATGCCCGCCATTGTTGGCGAAAGCACTCCCTCTTGTGGGTTGTGGGTGTGAACATCGATATACTTTATTTTCATTTTCTCTGTCACGACTACAAAATTACTAAATTTTTCGGAATAGCGTGATTCGTTCTCTCTTTTTCTGAATATAACTACATCATCCGCAGCTATACTTTGGGCCTCAAATATCCCTATATTAATAAAGCTCTCTTTTTAATGGTTGTTTTTGCGGTGTTGTAAAGTGCTGATTATTAGGTGTGTGAAATTTAATGGGGGGGGTAATTTTCTTCTATTTTTTCTTGGAATTAAAAGAAGAAAAGCCTATATTTGCAGTAACTAAACTAACCAATTAATTACATTTATATCTTAAAATTTATCAATTATGAAACGATTACTTATGTTGGTTGTTGCGTTATGCGTATCAACGATGGCTATGGCGCAGAAGAGTGATTCTTATTTCTCTCTATCGGGTGTCGCGAAGTCGGGTGGTGCGAATTTAATGGACTTTGATGATGAGTTTGCATTTAGTGATGTTGAGCTTGTATATGGCTACCACTTTAACGATAAGTGGTCATTGCACGTTCCATTCACTGGAAGTCAGGCGATGAATACCAAGTTCCATACCTACAGCGATATATGCTATTTGGGTCTCGGTGGTGAGTATAAGTTCCACAAGAGCAATGTGTCGGAGTACTCTGTAGTTGCTAACATCCAGACTACCGTAGGTAAGAGCGATTGGAAGGGTGTTATGGCATACGATCTCTCTGTTAAGGATGAGTTTGATAATGTGCAGATAGCTGTAGGTGTAAGATATTTTGATGCACAAAAGTCTTTTATACCTAATAGACTCTGCCTATATGCATCGTTTGGCTTCACTCTCGATTTAAAATAGAGATTGATAAATACTCTCACTATTTGGGGTTGTCCACATCTTGTTGGGCACCCCTTTTTTCTATTGGTTGCCGCCAGATTATGTCTATGGCTGTATGCTAAATCTTATATGCACGAGTAGATATTTATGAAAATGATTGGTCATTTCGAAAAAATGTCGTATCTTCGTGCGCATTTTAATGTATATAGGGGTATTGCAATTGGTTCATAGAACTTTAGATACACAAAATAAAACTATTAAATTATTCTAACAAACAGTTTTTATGTCGAAAAACATTAAATTATGTAAAGGTCTCGACATCAAGCTTGTAGGCAAGGCAGAGGCAAAGGTGGAGAATGCTCCATTGGCTAAGTCGTATGCTGTTAGTCCGCTTGATTATGAGAACGTTACACCTAAGCTGTTGGTTAAGGTTGGCGACAAGGTCGAGGCAGGTACTGCGTTGTTCTTCGATAAGAACAACCCTCGTATTCTCTTTACCTCACCTGTAAGCGGTGTTGTTTCTGCAATCAACCGCGGTGAGAAGCGCAAGCTTCTTAACGTTGCTATCGAGCCTGACCAGACACAGGTGGCTAAGGAGCTTAAGGTGGTAGATGCTACTAAGGCTAATCGTTCTGAGGTTGTCGAGATGCTTCTTGAGTCGGGTCTTTGGACTCGTATCGTAGAGCGTCCTTATGGCGTAATCGCTAACCCAGATGCTACACCAAAGGCAATCTTTGTTTCAGCGTTCGACTCTGCACCTCTTGCGCCAGACTACAACTTCGTGTTGGCGTCAGAGAAAGTTGCTGTTGAGGCTGGTTTGGCAGTGTTGGCACGCCTTACTGACGGCAAGGTACACCTCTCTGCTCGCAAGGGCGACGAGGGTTATATGTCGGAGGTTAAGGGTGTTGAGTACCACACATTCTCTGGTAAGCACCCAGTGGGTAACGTAGGTGTTCAGATTCACCACATCGACCGCATTGCAAAGGGCGATATCGTGTGGACTGTAAACATTCAGGATGTGGCTCTTATCGGTCGCTTTGCTATGACTGGCAAGCTCGATATGACCAAGGTTATCGCTGTGGCTGGTAGCGAGGCCCAGAAGCCTTGTTACAAGCGTATCATCTCTGGTGCTACAGTAGAGTCTATCGTAGGTAAGGTAGGCGAGAATGTTCGCGTTATCTCTGGCGATGTTCTTACTGGTACTACAACTGCTGTTGATGGCTATATCTCGGCTAATGCAAATATGTTGAGCCTTATCCCAGAGGGTAATGTTTACGAGTTGCTTGGTTGGGCTATGCCACGTTTCCACCGCTTCTCTGTATCTCGCGCATACTTCTCTTGGCTATGTCCTAAGAAGGAGTACAAGCTTGATACTAACCTCAATGGTGGCGAGCGTCCATTCGTGGTAACAGGTCTCTACGAGAACTACTTGCCAATGGATGTATATGTTTCATACTTGTTGAAGGCTTGCCTTGTTAAGGACCTTGACAAGATGGAGAACCTCGGTATCTACGAGTTGTTGCCAGAGGATTTGGCACTTTGCGAGTTTGTTGATCCTTCAAAGATTGAGATGCAACAGATTTTGCGTGATGGTATTAACCTAATGATTAAGGAGAGCTAAACTATGGGATTGCGTCAATTTGTAGATAAGATTAAGCCTACCTTCTCTGAGGGTGGTAAGCTCGGTTTCTTGCACTCGACATTCGAGGGCTTCGAGACATTCCTTTTTGTTCCTAACACAACAACCTCAAAGGGTGCTCACATCCGCGACTGTAACGATATCAAGCGCGTTATGATCGTAGTGGTGTTGGCTCTTATTCCTGCGATGTTGTTCGGTATGTATAATCTTGGTTACCAGGCAGGTATCGAGGGTATTTTGCCAGCATTCTGGTTTGGTTTCCTCAAGATGTTGCCTATGATCATCGTATCATACGTTACTGGTCTTGCAATTGAGTTTGCATTCGCACAGAAGCGTAAGCACGAGATCAACGAGGGTTTCCTTGTAACAGGTTTGCTTATCCCTATGGTTATGCCAGTATCGGTGCCATTGTGGATTGTTGCACTTTCAACAGCATTTGCTGTAATCATCGGTAAGGAGGTATTCGGTGGTACTGGTATGAATGTCTTCAACCCAGCGTTGTTGGCTCGTGCCTTTGCATTCTTCGCTTACACTCCACAGATGTCTGGTGAGGCTGTATGGTATGCTGATGGTGCTACTGGTGCTACAGCATTGGAGCAGCTCTCAACAACAGGTGCTATGCAGTGGAGCGCACTTGATGCCTTCATCGGTCTAATCCCTGGTTCTATGGGTGAGACATCAACATTGGCAATCTTGATTGGTGCTGCTATCTTGCTCTTTACTGGTGTTGCCTCTTGGCGTATTATGTTGTCAGTATTTGTTGGTGGTTTGGCATTCGGTTACTTGTTCGATGCTGTAGGCTTGACAGAGTTCCCAGCATACTACCACTTGTTGGTTGGTGGTTTCGCGTTCGGTGCTGTATTTATGGCTACTGACCCTGTTACATCTGCACAGACAAACACTGGTAAGTGGATTTATGGTTTTATGGTGGGTGCGTTGGCTATCCTTATCCGCGTTATCAACCCAGCATATCCAGAGGGTATGATGCTCTCAATCCTCTTTATGAACGCTTTGGCTCCACTTATCGACTACTTCGTTGTTGAGCGCAACATTGCTCGTCGTAAGAAGCTAATTAAGAATGTAAAATAAGCGAGAAACTATGGCAATAAATAAAAATTCAAACGCATATATCATCATCTATACAGTTGTGATGGTGGTAATCGTAGGTGCCTTGCTCGCCACTTTGGCTACCTCGCTTAAGGATAAGCAGGATGCTAATGTGCTTAACGAGCAGAAGGTATCTATTATGAAGGCCTTCGGCGAGGCTGATGCTTCGTTCGACGAGGTTGTTACTATGGGTCGCTTGCAGGCAGGTCAGTTTGCTCCAGTAAGTGAGGCTGCGGAGGTAGCAGAGGTATTTGCTATGCTTGGTAACCGCAAGGAGTTGTCAGAGGCACAGGATAACTTGCCTATCTTCCAGATGGAGAAGGATGGCGTTACAAAGTACGTTTTGCCTATCGTAGGTAAGGGTCTTTGGGGTGACATCTGGGGTTATGTTGCTTTGCAGCAGACCGAGGACAACGTGATGATTACTGGTATCGTTATGGACCACGCTGGTGAGACTCCAGGTCTTGGTGCTGAGATCGCTACTGAGACTGTTCAGAAGGCATTCGAGGGCAAGAAGCTCTACAATGCTGAGGGCGAGTTTGCAGTTCGTATGCAGAAGGGTGGTGCTCAGAACGAGTATCAGGTAGATGCTATCACTGGTGGTACTAAGACTTGCGATGGTGTTAACGCTATGTTGGCAACATCTATCGGCAAGTACGCTTCATTCTTGCTCGCTGAGGAGGCTGAGGAGGAGTGCTGCTGTGGCGAGTGCTGCGAGGCTGAGGCTAATGTTGAACTAAATAATGTAGAGGAGGAGTAAACTATGAAACTAAGCAAGAATTTTACTAATCCTTTGGCAGCAAATAACCCTGTTATCGTTCAGATCTTGGGTATCTGCTCTGCGTTGGCTGTAACCGTTAAGATGGAGCCAGCGTTGGTTATGGGTCTCTCTGTAACCTTCGTATGTGCCTTCTCTAACCTTATTATGTCGCTTTTGCGTAATGGTGTGCCATCGCGTATTCGTATCATCGTGCAGTTGGTTGTTATTGCAACCTTGGTAATCGTTGTAGACCAGTTCCTACGCGCGTATATGTATGATGTATCAAAACAGCTTTCGGTATATGTAGGTCTTATCATCACAAACTGTATCGTTATGGGTCGTGTTGAGGCATTTGCCTTGGGTAACAAGCCTTGGGATGCATTTGTGGATGGTGTTGCTAACGGTTTGGGTTATGCCTTTATCTTGGTGTTGGTGGCCTTCTTCCGCGAGTTGTTCGGTTCTGGTGAGTTGTTCGGTATCGAGATTTTGGGCGACTGGTATACACCTAACGCCTTGATGCTCTTCCCACCAATGGCGCTTATCATCATCGGCTGTATCATCTGGGTACACCGTACTATTAACAAGGACTTACAGGAAAAATAGGAGGGTAGCGTATGTTAAATTTGTTTATTAACTCGGTATTTATCGAGAATATGGTCTTCGCATACTTCTTCGGTATGTGTTCTTACATTGCCGTGTCGAAGAGCGTTAAGACAGCCTTGGGTTTGGGTGCTGCTGTTACCTTCGTACAGGTTATGACTGTGCCATTGAACTACCTTTTGAATCAGTATGTGTTGGCTCCTAATGCTTTGGCAGAGGGTGTTGACCTTAGCTTCTTGTCATTCATCCTCTTCATCGCTGTTATCGCTGCGTTCGTGCAGTTGGTGGAGATGGTTGTTGAGAAGTTCTCACCATCGTTGTACAATAGCCTTGGTATCTTCTTGCCTCTTATCGCTGTAAACTGTGCCATTATGGGTGGCTCGTTGTTTATGCAGCAGATGGTAGGTACAGAGATTAACTCTGTAGGCGACTCTATCGTTTACGGTCTTGGCTCTGGTATTGGTTGGTGGTTGGCTATCGTTATGATGGCTGCTATTCGTGAGAAGATTGAGTACTCACACGTTCCTGCTGCGATGAAGGGTCCAGGTATCGCTTTCATCATCACAGGTTTGATGGGTATGGCATTTATGATCTTCTCTGGTATTCAGTTGTAAACCTTTAATAAGAGTAAGAATATGGAATTCAATGTTATTTTATGGGCAGTTGTTGCCTTTCTTGTGGTGACACTCGCGTTGGTGGCACTACTACTCTTTGCAAAGGCAAAACTTACCTCTTCAGGTGCTGTTAAGATTGACATTAACGGTGGCGACAAGGTGTTGGAGGTAGAGTCAGGTTCAACACTTCTCAACACACTCTCTGAGCAGGGTATCTTCCTTCCATCGGCTTGTGGTGGTAAGGGTGCTTGTGGTCAGTGCAAGTGTCAGGTAGTATCTGGTGGTGGTGAGATTCTTCCTACAGAGCGCGGTTTCTTCAACCGTCGTGAGATCAACGATGGCTGGAGACTTGGTTGCCAGGTTAAGGTTAAGGAGGATATCGCTATCAAGGTTCCTGCATCTGTTCTTAGCATCAAGAAGTGGGAGTGCGAGGTTGTATCTAACAACAATGTTGCTACATTTATCAAGGAGTTCGTTGTTAAGCTTCCAGAGGGTGAGCATCTAAACTTCCGTTCTGGTGGTTACATCCAGATCGACGTTCCTGCAATCACTGTTGATTACAAGGATATCGACGTTGATCCAGAGTACCGCGAGGATTGGGAGAAGATGGGTGTCTTCAACCTTAAGATGGTTAACCCAGAGCCACAGGTTCGTGCATACTCTTGTGCTACATATCCTGCTGAGGGCGATATCATCAAGCTTAACGTGCGTATCGCAACTCCTCCATTCGACCGCGCTAAGGGTGGCTTTATGGATGTAAATCCTGGTGTATGTTCATCATATATCTACTCACTCAAGCCAGGCGATAAGATCATTATGTCAGGTCCATTCGGTGAGTTCTTCTTGCCAGATAACCTTTCAGACGATCAGGAACTTGTATTCATCGGTGGTGGTGCAGGTATGGCACCTATGCGTTCACACATTATGCACCTCTTCAAGACTCTTAAGACAGGTCGTAAGGTTAACTTCTTCTATGGTGCTCGTTCACTTAAGGAGGCCTTCTACCTCGATGACTACTACCAGATTGAGAAGGAGTTCCCTAACTTCAAGTTCCACCTTGCACTCGATCGTCCAGATCCAGTTGCAGATGAGGCAGGTGTACCTTATGTAGCAGGTTTCGTTCACAACGTTCTTTACGAGACATACCTCAAGAACCACGACGAGCCAGAGGGTATCATCTACCTAATGTGTGGACCTCCAATGATGGCTCAGTCAGTAGTAAACCTACTTGATAGCCTTGGAGTGCCAGCGGAGAATATTCTATTCGATAACTTCGGCGCATAATTTCTTGTGATAAGGGCGCATCTGCGTCCTCTCAATCATTGCCCCAAATGGGAAATACACCAAGTATGTCCCATCCGCCATTTTCGTGTCAGAGCCAAATCTAACCCCTTCTGACAAGAAATTAGGTCGTGCTACCCTGTATGTTTATATGTTGCTTGGAATAAGCGAAGCAGACACAAACTCTCAGGGCAGTACTAC
>JAGCKG010000037.1 GCA_017647625.1 Alistipes sp.
GAGCATTTCAAAAATTTTGTTAAATGGTATCTGTACCTCCAAAGCAATCAGGGGAAAATCGCCAAAAAGAATGAGCGAGAGAAATAAATCTCTCGCCCATTTTAAGATTCAAAAAGCGCCACTTTTTGCATCATTACCAAAAGTGAAAACTGAAAAGTTCGGCAGAACAAATAGATTTGCTCTACCGAACCGTAATCGCAAAGTTCAGTTTTCAGTTTACATCGAAGTTGCTTTTACCTCCTCGTAGAACTTTGCCAATGTAACCTGATAGTATGGGATAATCCACAACATTGGGATAAAGAGCAACAATGACGATAGCATAGCCAAGAGAACATAGCCAAGCAACATCATAAAGAGTTGCATCTTGTGACCCTCCATAAGGCACATACTGCGACAGATAGCCTCCTCAGCGGTCATCGTTGGGTTATCCGCAAGGATATAAGGGGCAAAGAAGTATGAGCAATACTTAACGATTCCTGGGATAATAAAGAGTAATGTCCAAAGAATGGTATATATACCCTGAAGAAGGTACAAACCCATACTCTTCCAATAGTATGTAGAGTTAAACGCCGAAAAGATACCCTCTACCTCCATTCTCTCCGTACCACGGACATAGCCCAACATCATCTTAATAAAGCCCAACATCATTGGGGCATAGACAAACAATACTAATGGGAAACTACAACTTGTAAACGATGCAATAACACCAAATACCAAAGCTACCAACACCGCCGTAGTCCAATTATCTCTGAGCATAGCCGATGCCTCCTGTCTAATCTCTTGATTTGTTCTCATAACACTATTTTTTAACATAAAACCTATCCAAAATTAACATTATCACTACCCACACCAATGTTACCACTAAAAGCACCGTCTCGCTCGTCTTAAGGAGCATACACACCCACACCGAGGCGGTGATAGCGATAACCGACAAGCTGGTGACAACTCTAAGTCGTGGCAGGTTGTAGCGTGCCTTCTTCTCCGCAGAGGCTGTGTTATAGCCCGAAATTAGAAAATCTCCCAAGCCAAACAGCACCAACAAGGCTAATACCAAAACTACAACCGTAGCGATAATACCAACAATCAATTCGGTACTCATACTAATATCCATTCATTATCATCTCCCTTCTGCGACGCTTCTCGCGCATACGCATAAAGGCTATCTCCTGCTGTGAACGACGTCGGATATATCTGTGGCGCAATACGCATCCAAGGCATATGCCCCACATCGCTAACGAGGCAATGAACAACTGCAACACAACACTCTTATCCGCAACCTCGCCCATAAAATAGAATATCCAAGGCAACAGCGACCACGCACTGGCAATCATACCTGTAGCATACATCGCCTTACGCCAACGTGTGCGCGGTGCTAAACGACGATACTCCAAATATAGACCCAAACCCATAAAGGCAACAGATAGAGCCACCGTTATAAGTTCGCGACAAGGGAAGCCCGCGGGTAGAAAATCAAAATTTACAAGAGCAATGGTTGCTCCAACAATTATAAGAGTGCCAACCGACATCTTACCATCATCGGGACTCTTGCCCAAGCGACGCTTTGACAACCTTTCGATACTGTCAAAGGTTAGGCGTGCGCCAATACCATATTTATGAGGTTTAATCTTCATTACCCTGACCCTCCTTTGCCTTTTTAGCGCGAGGCTTGCGCCCACTGCGACGCAGAGCCTCGGCAATTATCCATTGCAACTGACCATTGGTCGAGCGAAACTCATCGGCTGCCCACTTCTCGAGGGCATCCATCGTCTCACCGTCAATGCGAAGTACGAAGTTGCGTGTATTTGACTCCTTCGTAGCCATAAACAAATGCTTAAAATTTAGAATTAGTTGTGTAGAGTACCTGTGTTAACCACTGGCTGTGCCGCCTCATCAGCGCACAACACTACAAGAAGGTTGCTCACCATAGCCGCCTTGCGCTCCTCGTCGAGTTCTACAACCTCCTCGGTAGAGAGACGCTCAAGGGCAATCTTAACCATCGACACAGCACCCTCCACAATCTTCTCGCGTGCCGAGATGATAGCATCTGCCTGCTGACGACGAAGCATCGCAGCCGCGATCTCTGGAGCGTATGCCAAGTAGTTAAGGCGTGCCTCCACAACCTCGATACCCGCAATAGATAGGCGGTCGTTCAACTCGTCGGTAAGACGCTCGTTAATCTCATCGCCTCCCGAACGGAGCGTTACCTCCTCTGGTGCGCTGTTGGTATTCTCATCATAGGCATACATACCTGCCACCTGACGCAATGCCGAGTCGCTCTGCACAGCCACGAAGTTCTCCAAGACGTTCATACGAGCATTAGATGTGTTTGCACCTATCTCTGTTGGAGCATCAATCTCGAATACAGCGTTGTATGCGCCATCATTCTTAATCTTCCACACCACAACCAAGCCGATAAGAATTGGGTTACCCGCCTTATCATTAACCTTGATAGGGTCTACATTAAGGTTACGCGCACGCAACGATAACTGCTTAGCAGACATAAATGGATTAATCCACCAAAAGCCTGTATCGTAGAATGTACCGCGATAGTTACCAAAGAAGACTAATACGCGTGACTCGTTAGGCTCAAGCATCATAAAACCCGCCAACGCAACAACAGCAATGATAGCCAAAAGAACAAGAGCCGTAATACCCAAACCTAACATAGCATCTGGAGTGCTTAAGTAGTAACCCAAGTAGGCAACACCACCCCACATAAGCAAATCAACAAGCAACATAACAAAGCCGTTAATCTTCCAACCTTTGTAAGTAAAGTTTTTCATACGCTATAATTTTTAATTGTTAAAGTAATATCATTTTGATATCACAAAGATACAACTAAAAATTTGAAATATCCAAATATTTTGCAAGAAAATTTATTGGGGAGCCGAAAATTTATTGGGGAGTGCGGGTAGGTGCTTGCACGCATAACAACCATACAAAAACAAAGCAGATGACATTGCTGTCATCTGCTCTACATTAGTTTTGGATGGAAGATGGGATTCGAACTGCGATAGCAGTAGAGCCGATACCATATAGCGCAGACGCAGTCGAGCAATTAACTAAACTATATCGGCTCAACCCGCACACAAAATAACCACTTACACCTAATGTAGAGCGGACGCCAACGGCGGGCGACTTTGTTTTTTGTAAGGGCGGTGTGTGCTTGCACACATAACAACCATACAAAAACAAAGCAGATGACATTGCTGTCATCTGCTCTACATTAATTTCAGGGTGGAAGATGGGATTCGAACCCACGACCTTAGGAACCACAATCCTCTACTCTAACCGACTGAGCTACATCCACCATATGATTTGTTTCCAAATCGGGTGCAAATATACACACTTTTTTCTATTATCCAAAATTTTTGTAAAACATTTTATACAAAAACACTCTATTCCCCGAAAAATACCCTGCAAAGACTCGCGCACCGCCATTAATATATCTCCTCGAGTATCGTCGCAAGGCGTAGACCAGCCTTGAGCAGTTGCTCCTCGACCACGGGAGCGTAGTATGCCACATAGTCATACGAGAGGTTTGCACCCGTTGTGGAGCGTACATATACATCCGATGCGAGGGCGACGCACTCCTCTATCCACTCCGCAGGGGTACCCTGCACCATAGCCCTCTTCTGCCTCTTGTTTGCGCGGTCTATCTGCTCCTGCCACTCGGTGTGACTCCAGCGGTGTGCCGACTCTATGATATCGCTATCCCATACCGAGTGTAGTTTCTTCTGCGAGCCAAAATACTTAACCTTGGTGCCGTTACCACCCCTATCGCTCTTATGTCCTGCGTGCATAGGGCAGTGCATATCACCCACAAGGTGGATGAGCATCATTAGTTGTGCGCGCTCCTCGGCAGGGGCGAGTTCGCCACTCTTGAGGTTGGCGATAATAGTATCTACAGCGACCACGACATCGCCCTTCTTCTCCTTTGCAGAGTTGCTGTAACTACCCTCCTTGGGGTCTACGTTCACATAGTGCCACGTCTTGGTGTAGGCATATTCGTCGGTATGACTGGCGTTGTCCATCCAGTTTGCCACATATACCATCGAGTGTCCGCCAAGCACCTGCTCCACCTTGCGCAGTGTTCGCTTCGAGATATTCTTCTCTGCCACACACGCCACTATATCGTGTCCCTTAGCACCCCACGCAAACGACATCGCAGGGATAAGCACCGCCATAATAAGAGTTAAAATTCTTCGCATAATACCACTTTTTGGAGTACAAATATAGCAAAAGTAACTGAAAAGTGAAAAGTGAACTTTGCGATTAAGGCGAGAGCAGAACAAGTAAACTTGTTCTGCCGAGCCGTAGCGAAGTCGAGGCATTACGAAGTTTTGCCTCAAAAGTAAGGTGTCTGCGGCGCATATTTGAACTGAAAACTGAAAAGTGAAAACTGAAAGGTAAGGTGTCTGCGACGCATATTTAAACTGAAAAGTAAAAACCCCCTTTCTGCCCTTTTCTGCCCTTTTCTGCCCCTTCTGCCCCTTCTGCCCCTTTCAACGTAGTTGTCGCTTGGCACAAGCGAAACCATTACTAATTACTCTCTACTAATTACTAATTATCTCAAAATTGGTATATCTATTGCACATAACTGGGCAAAAACCTATTGTTATGAATGTAAAGACTGGAAAGGGCGAAATCTCGCTTGTGGTATTGGTGGCTATACTTTCGGTATCGGCAATAGTATCGTTGCCAGGGTTGGCGATATCGCCCATATTGGATGACTTGGACAAGATTTTCCCCAAGGCGAGCGAACTTGAGGTGGAGATGTTGGAGTCGTTGCCCTCGCTGATGATTATACCCTTTATGCTCTTTGCGGGCGGGTGGTCGATACGCGGAAATAAGATACGACTATTGGTGGTGGGAACAACGATATTCCTACTCAGCGGTATAGGCTCGCTACTGGCGCGAAGCCTTATCGAGTTAATCGTATTAGGTGCGATTATGGGCGTGGGTGCGGGACTTATAATACCCCTCTCAACAAGCCTTATTGTCGACTACTTCGTAGGCGAGTATCGCGTCAAGCAACTCGGTATCAGTTCGGCTATAAACAACCTTACGCTCGTCATAGCAACATCGCTTACGGGCTACCTTGCCGACATAAAGTGGTACTACGCCTTTGCCGTATACCTACTCCCCGCCATAACGCTGTTACTCATCCCTGCGCTCAACAACGCCAAGCCCAACGAGCAGACAAGCAACGACGTAACAAACGACAGCAAAACACTGAATATCAAATTGGTAGTGGGACTTATGTTATTCTACTTTGCAATTACATACTGCACCCTTGTCGTGACCTTCAACACCTCGTATCTATGTGCCGATGGCGGTATGGATAGTTCCGATGCGGGCTTACTCATCTCGCTATTCTTCCTTGCCATAATGGCTCCTGGCTTCGTACTTGGAGGCATAAAGCGCGTGCTGGGCAGTGCTACGAACTTTTGGTCGTTGGTGGTTATGGGTAGCGGTTTGATTATAATGTCGCTCACAGACCCCAAGTTCTCGACACTCGCCATAGGTGCTATACTTACGGGCTTGGGCTATGGTGTTATGCAACCGCTTATATACGACCGCGCATCAACAAGTTCACCGCCCAACCTCTCGACATTGGCGTTGTCGTTGGTTATGGCGGTGAACTATCTTGCAATCCTCGTTGCACCATTTATCATAGATGGCATCGACGACCTCTTCCACACCACACACCACGCCTTTGCATTCCTCTTCAACGGCATCGTGGGCTTGGTGATGGCTATAGGTGCTATCTTCGTAGGTCACGGTCCGAAGGCTCAAACACCCCGACCCTCGGTGTAGGCAATAATCTCGGATAGATCGGATGGGGCAAACCATCGAAACTCGCTATCGCGCCTAAACCAAGTCATCTGTCGCTTGGCATAACGGCGCGAGTTTCGTTTTACCAACTCTATAGCCTCCTCAAGCGAGCATTTGCCACCGAAGTAGTCGAATACCTCGCGGTAGCCCACCGTCTGCAAGGCGTTAAGGTGGCGTTTAGGGTACATAGCGCGAGCCTCATCTATAAGACCCTCCTCGACCATCATATCTACACGTCGGTTAATGCGGTCGTAGAGGATATCGCGAGGCATATCGGTGGCTATCTTTATAATATGGAATGGTCGTTCTACAACCCTACCACTGCGTTGCTCAGAGTAGGGCTTACCCGAAGATATACACACCTCCAAGGCACGCATCACACGTGCAGGGTTACATCTATCGACCACCTCGGCATAGGCGGGGTCCAAGCGTTGCAACTCCGCAAATAGCGACTCAAGGCCCTCGCTTTCAAGGCGCATCTTGAGCGTATCACGCAACTGCTCATCAGCCTCGGGGAGCGTGTCCATACCGCTACACAATGCCTGAATATAGAGTCCCGAGCCTCCCACAGCCACAACATACTCATACTCGGCAAAGAGCCTATCGAGCAGAGCAAGAGCCTCCACCTCGTAGCGACCGCAGTTGAAGTCATCCTCAGGCTCGCGGTCAGCGATGAAGTAGTGCTTCACAGCACTCTGCTCCTCGGCTGTAGGCTGTGCTGTGCCTATAGCCATACCACGATACATCTGACGCGAGTCGGTGGAGATAATGGGCGCACCAAAGTGCTTGGCAATATCCACCGCCAAGGCACTCTTACCCGACCCCGTAGGTCCTCCCACGACTATCAGCGTACCGCGTTTAGAACTCATCGTCGTAGTTGTCGTCGCCGTCAAACTCGTTGTATTCGCTCATCATCTCGTCGAAGATAGATCCCGACTGCACCGTAGCCTCGGGGTTGTACTGGTCAGGCACTGGAGCGTGTTCGAATGCCACGCGAGGATACTTCATACCCTCCTGTGGGCGTTGCATATCTATCAACTCAAGGTAGTACGAGCGGTCGTTGAGCATATCGAAGGTGTAGATAAGGCGGTCGTGGAAGTCGTTGTTAACCTCCATAAGTCGCACATTGTCCATACAGCGTGGCGCATCGGGAATATCCTCACCCATATCTATCTCGGAGAACTCCTCCACAAGACGCCACTCGGCATCCGACTTAAATATCGACACCATACACTCATCGTAGCCCAAGGCGCGGAGTACAAAGTGGTGGAAATCGGTAAGTGTCATATCGGGATAGACCTCAAAGTCGCGCACGAAGTTGTCGCTCTCGTCACTGAGCATTCGGTACTTAAAGATTATATTCATCGTAGTAAAACTTTTATTTGATACAAATGTAACAATATTTTATTAAACTGCGAAATTTGAGGCAAAAAACGAAGAATGAGGCGATATATTTCATAGGGAGATAGGGTATTAAAAATAATACCCGCACCACAAACGAACTGAAAACTGAAAACTGAAAACTGAACTTTGCCATTAAGGCGAGTGAAGAACAAGTTTATTTGTTATTCCGAGCCGTAGCAAAGTAGAGACATTACGTAGTTTTGCCTCAAAGGTGTGGTGCGCTTCGCGCAAGGTTTGAAAGCGTCCAAAGGGAAATATAAATAATACCCCCTTTTGCCCCTTAACCCACCTTTATTTTCTTGCGGGTATTAGAAATAATACCCGCGCTAAGGTTGACCATAGCGCGGGCTGTGAGTTTATTACAAAGTTATATGTTGTGGCTATTTTGAAGCTGCTCGCAGTTTGGGAAAGCGGAGTTTACTAAATGTAAATGAGCATTTAACAAACAAGGCA
>JAGCKG010000038.1 GCA_017647625.1 Alistipes sp.
GAAACAGGCTCAGAGCTCAATGGTCGTTTCACTGATATACAAGGGCAGACACACCGCATTGCTGAGGCGGTGGAGTTCAACAGAGGTATGCAACAACAGCAGACTCTGTATTTGCAGTCTGTGAGCGAAACATTGGCGGCAATACACACGAACACAGATAGTATCGAGAAACACACGAGAACGTTAGCGAGGATAGATGCAAACATCGACTCGATGCGCAGAACAATGGATAACGGAGGAGGTATCTGATGAATACGCATAACATAACACTTGACAAACAGCCTTTATCAACCTATGGGGCGACATTATTGGATGGCAGTTATATATCATTGATGACTCCAGCCAACCTTAAGTCTTGGGTAACGAACGATGCTGTCGACAAAGATGGTATAGACTATATACAACCTACAGTCACTAATGTTGCGGAACGCAGTGTAACACTTGTTTTCCTAATCAGTGGCGAAAACGAGGCGGACTTCATAGCCAAGTACAACAGTTTTATTGGTTTGCTGCATAAAGGTATGATAGAGTTGAATGTACCAGACCTTAAAAGAACATTCAATCTTAAGTTTGAAGGATGTACTCCATTCGACAAATGGATGTTACAATCTTGCAAGTTGAGTGTAAAGTTCACAGAGCCAAAGCCAAAGAATTACAGCGTAACTGAGGAACAATGATGACAACTATAACCATATACAGCCCCAAAGGGGATATCTACGAAGCCCCCATCACCAAAGATGCCAGAGTATTCAGGCAGTTGGGTGGTGACTACTATGTAGAGTTGTCATTCAGCGTGGCTGACACACTTTCACTACCTAAGGGTAGTTATATCCTTGTATCCGACTCCACAACCGACTCCACAACCGACCCCGAAACCGATAACGCGGAGAAATACACGGAGAAATACGCGCTTAGAAGCGATGCTACACCAGAGCCTATATCTGGTGTGAACGGCTACAAGTATGTGCTTAAGTTCTATTCCCGACAGCACGATATGGAGGCCTGTCAGATAAAGTGGCTTACATATGGAGAGAATAATGTTATCACTAAGCGCGAGTTATCATTCCGCGTTACCACATCACTACGCGGCTTTGCTAAGCTCATTGCCGACAATATGAACGCATATCTCGGTACTACCGATTGGTCATTTGATGACACATTGGATGACACCGATATGCGTGAGCAGTCATTCGAGGGTGTCAGTTGTTGGGATGCTATCAACAGCATCGCTAATGCCTTTGGTGTAGAGTGGTGGGTAGACCACGGCGATCAGTTGACCATTCACTTCGGCAAGTGCGAGAACGAGGGTGTTGAGACCGACATTCGCGAAGGTGAAATTGTAAACCGTTTTCCCGCGCCTAAGCGAGGTGACGATAGCAACTATGGCACTCGCTTCTATATCTTCGGTGGCTCGCAGAACGTGCCTGAAAATTACCCAGAGGAAAGTACTGGTAGAACTGACAGCACCACATTCCACATTGCTGAGAAGCGTATATGCTTGCGCAAGTACAGCGATTTAGGGCAAGACTTAGGTTATTATATCCCCTACTTCGATGTCATTAAAGACCTCCCACAGGCAGAGATAGTCGAGAAAACTATCATCCTCAATGACATATTCCCAAAGAATGAGACAAAGATAGGTGCAGAAGATATACTCAAGCAAGATGAGAATATCATCGAGGGCGAGGAGAAGCAACCTGTATACTACATCAAGGTTTCCGAGCCACCAACAGTTCTTAGCACTATAGGCATCACATTCACATCTGGAGCATTGTCTGGTCGTTCATTCGGTGCAGCATACACTACGTTGGGTGAAGTATCCTATATCAAGGTATTGCACACTACGGAGAATAGTGGTGGTGCATCGCTTATTGCTGTGCCTAATGATACCCTCGCGCCTAAGACTGGCGATACGTATATCCTCACAGGAGTAGAGTTAAAAAAAGACCGCAACGAGGCAGCAGAGTTTGAGTTGTGGAAAAAGGGTACTGAGTTGGCTCGTCAGTATGCCAACGACACCAACGTATACGACTGCCCAGTCGACCCAGTGTACTGCACCGAGAACAATGTAAACCTTGCTTTAGGTGATAAGGTTACCCTCAAGGGTGCGCACTTTGGAGAAGAAGGTCGCAAGTCCCGCATACAAGGCTACGAGAAGAAGTTATACAACCCATATATCGCCACATATAACATAGGAGATAACTCGGTGTATTCGCGCACCGCAAAGGTTGTTAAGGATATACAACTCCCTATCGAGGAGGCGGTAGCATCCACAGAGCGCAAGAATGATAGCCTTTCTGCTCAGATATCGAGTATGCAGAGCAATCAGCAACTAACAAGCATCATCCAACGACTAAATGACATCGAGGGCTATGATACAGATACAGCAGAGTCAGTATCTATACCTGGAGCCAAGAAGTATGCTGAGCAGGTAGCAGAGGAATCAGCGAAAGCAGAGGGCGAAGCAGTAAAGGACGCTGTTGCTGAAGGTATTCCTGGTACCAAGAACTTCGGCATATATGCTGGTAAGATGTATGGAAATACATTCCCTGTAGGAGGTGGTATATACGTTAAAATAACCCCGCAATTCGAGAAGGTATATAACCCAACAAAGGCAAATGTTTCCTTAGATCCGACAGTGTCAGTTGCCGCAATCTTACCCTCTGATGCAGCCAACTATAATGGTGCTGTAATCTACATAACTGGCGATGTAGGTGCTGGTATATTATCGGACAACGCACTAATTGCCAATGATGTAGTGATGGCTGTAGGGGGCAAGTGGGTTAAGATAAATGATACTAACACCGAAGTCACAGAGGAGTATGTCAAAAGTTTGCTCCAGTCTTCTGATGTAAAGAAGAGCATATTTGAGGGACTAACAGGTGTAACGTATGCCAATCAGGTGGTCGAAATCAAGATGCCAGTTGTCAAAGTAACAAGTACCACGCAGATTAGTTCGTTTAAGCCTAATACCATCTATGAACTTAGGGAATTGGGGACAAGTGCTGCGCCGTACACATTGCCTTGGTTAAGCACTTCGGGTTGGAGAGAAGGTGATAAATGGGTAATCAAAATGTATCAATGCTACCCCGACTTTACAAATTGGAAGCGTAACGAAGTAGCAGACCCTGCAAGAAATGTATTATGGAATACATTGCCTGTTACTATTCAAGGTGCATATCCTAATTCTGAGATTACCGCATATAGATTAGAGACAGTGGTTGATGGTAAAGTTAAAGATACAGACCTTTATCAGGTGACATATACAACGTTCACAAAAGATATAACTATAACAGGATAATACAACACGCTATGAACTGCATAGACGAACACAAGTGCATAAGTTACCTCGGCAGCGAGGAGGAGATAAACATATCGCTCGACCCCATCGACGGATATGCTATGGATGATTACGACTTCTCAGTAGAGGTGTATTGTTCGAGTTATCGTAAACAGACATTCAGCAAGCGCGATGCTCACAGGGTTGATGCGGACAACTATAAGATTATCGTAGACACCAATGTCATTGGTGTTGGCGACATCAAGATAAGGGTTGTGGCGCGCATCCCTAACATCGAATATCCTGACGGCTATCGCGAGGCGGTAACATATCTTGACCCTAATGTAACTGTGGTGCGATGAGTTGCAAGGGAGGAAAAGCATCCGTTATTAGTCCTCGCTTGCGTGGCAAGGCGTATGTCGTTAACCCTGAATTGCGAGGCTCGGCAATGAAGATTAGCCAATCGCTGATGGGTACAGCACAATTAGCCAGATGTGATGATGGCACATACTACTTGCGCGTAACACCATCTGTGGTATGGCTAAGTAGCGATGCTATAGGAAGCGCAACATTCAAGGTAGTAAGTGATGCTGAATGGACAATTCAATAAAACAAAGAAACTATGGCAAAAGCAGAATGGGTAGAATTATCACAAAGTAGTGGTTCTGGAGATGCAGCGGTAACAGTGTCATCGAAAACACGTCATACAGGACGCAAGAATCGAGAAACAACACTCCGATGGACAGCAATAGACCTTGAACCAATAGAGCGTAAGGTTATTCAGCAAAGTGATGGCACAATGGTGTCTTTTAAGGGAAATCAATACAGCGCACCACATCAAGGTATGCGCGTCGTACTGAGCGGACATTCTAATGCTGAAGCCCTGAAATTTTCACTTGGCGCAGGCAATCTCGAGATTGCCATCCCCCAATTATATACAGCTGCAGGTGTGGAGATACCTACTAAGGGGGCTTATACGATTCCAGGTGACCCTGGTGCGACGGAATCATATTGGTTTAGCATAGTTATAGATGTGCCAGAGAACACTGTAGGAGAAAAATTGACTCGACAGATCATCGCAAGAGACCTCTATGATACAGTATTCGCATCTGTGATGATTGTCTCGACTCCTCTTGATATATATCTTGAGATTATTCCTGAGGGAGACATCACAATCGATGCTGATGGCACACCAGTAACCGTCGAGGTTAGGTCTAACACCAACTGGGTAATCGAGTAGTGGTATGGCAATACTGCAACGAGAGTGGGCGGATGGCGACAGCCTTGCTATACGCTATGAGGCAGACGAGGAGGAGGGCATCGGCAGTGCCACCTTCCTCTCCGATGCCAACGAGGGAGTAGACCGCGATATGACGATAACATTCAAGGGTGAAAGCGAGGGAGTGACAGTCAGTGAAGAGCGCAGGGTTGTGCAAGTGGGCAAACGCGAGGTGTTCAACGGCTCGGATGGCACATTCTACGATGCTGACGGCAATCGCTTTTTAGGGTTAAAAGAAGAATATAAAGAGTAACATATATGGCTGATTATAGGAGTAATAAGACGTGCAAGGAGATAGATGCTATCCTTGATAATGCCGTGCTACAAGGTAGTCCAGAGGACACTGCCGACGATAACACTATGGCGGGGTTGCGCAAGTATGTAGCAGAGCAGAGTGCTTCATCGCTCATCTATGCAGGTACTATCACTGCGCCTCACATACTATCCAATGGAGTGACCACAGGTGCTATTGTAGATATCACACAAGACTTTGCGCATAGATTCAAGATAGATGTCGTAACGAATAAGCAATATGCACTATCCGAAAAGCGCGTTATGGGCGATGGCGAAACTCTATACATATATCCAAGCGACTACGCTGGATGCTACTTCGTTATGGGCGATTTCGATGGTAACGATACTATCTTTGGGCTTGACGCATCGAAGGGTGACTGGGTTGTTGCTCAGGGAAACGTGTGGGTAAAGGTTGCTACCTCGCATCGAGATATCGCTGGCATTGAGGGTGAGGTTACTGCAAATAAGTTGGCTCAAAGGCTATCTACGCCATCTGAAGATAACACCAACCCTTTGGCTACGACTAAAGACTTGGAGTCCAAGACCGACATCGTAGCATCTCAGATATTCTTGGAATTTCAATCAGATTTTGATAATTTTCAGGTATTCTCACACAAAAGTGGGTACGAAGAGCATAACAGAAAAGTGTGCCAGAGACTTATCGAAAATTGTTTTAAAGATAAGACACCTAACAATGAGATGTTCTTTGTAACTATCAATGGGTTGCGAGATGGTGTTCCATATATGGAGACTGCTATCCTTGAAAGTCAGGCACAGGAACTGGTACGCGCTTCTTTTGTCAAAGGAAATATCAATCCAAGCAATTCAATCGCAGCGTCAATAGGTATTCTTTCCATAGATGCAGAAAATTTAAGATATTTTGCCGAGACAGGAGAGGCTACATTTAACTGGAGGTATACTTCTATACAAGTTCCATCAATTGACGCAATAAACTCAGAAGGGGACGGAGGTGGAGGGAATGTGTCATTCATTGACAACAACTCGCTACAGGGTCTTCCATTTGGGTATATCGGTGGGTACTATCGCTCGTACGAGTTCGATGGAATATCAAGTGCGGAAGTTAACTTAGGGTATATCGACAACTACTATATCGACACCATCGCCATCGCATACAACGATGTACTTTACGAGGAGAGCATACGTGGTTTAAAGGGTGACGGCAAGATACTCGGTACTGTCGTCGTTAGAGTCGACGATTCGTATAACCTGTATGCTAAGCAAGTTACTCCGAAGAAGACTACATTTGGATGGAGAATATACACAGATAAGCAACTGATGCCAGATAGTTGGGTGGACTTGGAGAATTACTGCACCAAGAACGATGTCGACTCGGCTATCGCCACCGCAATAACCACAACCCTTAACACCCCTGTATAGTATGGCAAAGAATGATAATTTGACAGATTTTTTGGTTGATGTAGCAGATGCTATCCGCGAGAAGAAAGGTATATCAGGGGAAATCAACCCACAAGATTTCTCGGCAGAGATAGCGAGCATCGAGAGTGGCGGTGGCAATGGGTGGACTGGTCACGCAGATGCTGAGGGCTTGCGTGCTATTGGCTGGACTGACGAGGATATTGCCTACTACCAAGAGAATGGTGTTGACTGGAATGAGGAGGACGACCATCTACACTTGGTGAGCGATGACAACAAGGCGTTGTATGGCGTGCTAACGGCATATAATATCTCGACATATAAAGATAGGATTGTCTATCTGCCGAAGATTGATACATCTGCGCTGACATCAATGAGTTATAAGTTCAATGGTTGTCGCGAAATGGTTGCATTACCTTTCATTGACACCTCAAGAGTTACGAATATGTCAGGTGTATTTAATGCGTGTTACTCGTTGCGAACTATTCCGCCTATTGACTTTTCTAAAGCGCAAACATCGGATTATGCATTTTGGCAATGCCTAAATCTTCGCAGAATGCCACCAATTGATACATCATCGGCAACTAATCTGAATGGTATGTTTTACCAGTGCGTAAGTCTTGAGTATCTCCATCCAATATCATTAGCCTCTGCTACCAATGTTGGTAGAATGTTTCATATGTGTGGCAAGTTAAAAGATATTGAGTTCCAAGATAGTCACAATGTTAGCAATTGGAGCGAGGCCTTTTATACTTGCCTGACACTCGAAAGCATCGACGGCATAGATATGCGGAGCGCGACAACTACACAAAGTTTATTTGGCTATGACCGAAAGTTACACAACCTTATGATTCGTAACCTTAAGACGCCCCTCGACTTGGCTGGCTGCTTCCTACTCTCTAAGGAGAGCATACTCAACTTCATCAACAACGAAGTAGCTACATCACCCATCACGATGACCCTTGCTACAAATGTGTATGACAAGTATGCCACAGACCCCGATATCGTAGAGGCTTTAGCAAACCACCCTAATATAACCTTAGCGAAGTAATATGAAAGAGATAACAGCAAGAGAGGGTTACTATCTTACGCAGAGCGCAGATGTAGCCGACGAGAATAGAATATTCGTTACAGCCATCAAAGGTGCTAATATAAACGAGGCAGATTGGCGTGAGGCTACTGCTGAGGAAAGAGATGCTCACATAAATAAAATGACTATTATAGCAGATGAAGAAGTTATTTAATTGGTTATGCATCAGTAATCGTCCAGCGCACATCCTCTGCGTATGCTTAATGAGCATAGTGCTTGGCTGGCAATGCGGTGTAGGTGCTATAATCGCTCTCGAATACAAAGATGTACA
>JAGCKG010000039.1 GCA_017647625.1 Alistipes sp.
AGTCTGCGACTTTTTGCGCAGAAGATGGGGATGCTGGGGAGTATGGGTAGAGTGGGTATTATGGGGAAGCGCGAGCATCATTAAACTACAATGCAATGCAAAGCAAAGCGCAGAATAGCGACAACGCGGACTAACGCACGAACTCATCCCCACTATCCCCAGAATACCCAGGTTCCCCACAGCGTAGCTGTCGCTTGGCACAAGCGAAACTATTACTAATTACTAATTACTAATTGTTTTACACCCTTAATCACCCTTAAAAACCTTTCAGCTTTCATTTTTCAGTTTTCAGTTTTCAGTTTAAATATAATATTTTGGTCTCAGGGGTTGTAAATATGAGAATTATTTTGTATTTTTGTGCGCAACATAAAACAAGAATCTCTGCAGAGGTGCAAAACGCCTAAGCAGGGCTACTAATAAACCTGATTGCTATGTCTTTTATCAATGAAAGGGTACTGCCAACAGGTCTCACATTCGATGATGTGTTGCTCGTACCAGCCTATTCTGAGGTTCTACCTCGCGAGGTTTCGACAGTAGGTCGCTTCTCTCGCAATATCACCTTGAACATACCTATTGTGTCAGCGGCTATGGACACTGTCACCGAGGCTACTCTCGCTATCGCTTTGGCTCGTGAGGGTGGTATCGGCGTTGTGCATAAGAATATGTCTATCGCTGCACAGGCAGCTCACGTTCGTCGCGTTAAGCGTGCCGAGAGCGGTATGATCTACGATCCTGTGACAATCCTCAAGGACAACACCGTTGGCGATGCTCTCCAGATTATGCAGGAGAACAAGATTGGCGGTATCCCAGTTGTTGATGGCGAGGGTATGCTTATCGGTATCGTTACCAACCGCGACCTCCGTTTCCAGAGCGATATGGATCGCAAGATTGAGGAGGTGATGACAAAGGATAACATCGTAACTACACACGAGACCGACCTTAAGAGCGCAGCAAAGGTGCTTCTTGAGAACAAGATTGAGAAGCTCCCAGTTGTGGACAACAACGGTAAACTTATCGGTCTTATCACATACCGCGACATCACAAAGCTTAAGGACAACCCAATGGCGTGCAAGGATGCAAAGGGTCGTCTTCGCGTAGCAGCAGGTATCGGCATCACCCCAGACGCTATGGATCGCGTGGCAGCACTCGTTGCCGAGGAGGTAGATGCTGTAGTTTTGGACTCGGCACACGGTCACACAAAGGGCGTTGTAGACCTTCTCCGCAAGATTAAGTCTACATACCCTAACCTCGATGTTGTAGTAGGTAACATCGCTACCGCAGAGGCTGCAAAGTACCTTATCGAGAATGGTGCTGATGGTATCAAGGTAGGTATCGGTCCTGGTTCTATCTGTACAACTCGTATCATCGCGGGTGTAGGCGTACCACAGCTCTCGGCTATCTACGATGCATCTACAGAGGCAAAGAAGGCTGGTGTACCTATCATCGCTGACGGTGGTCTTCGCTATTCAGGCGATATCGTTAAGGCGTTGGCTGCTGGTGGTAACTGCGTTATGGTTGGCTCTATGTTCGCAGGTACAGAGGAGTCTCCAGGCGAGACTATCATCTACAACGGTCGTAAGTTCAAGGCATACCGCGGTATGGGTTCTATCGACGCTATGAAGGCTGGCTCGGCAGACCGATACTTCCAGAAGGGCTCTGAGGGCAACATTATGAAGCTCGTACCAGAGGGTATCGTTGGTCGCGTACCATTCAAGGGTAAGCTTGCAGAGACAGTATATCAGTTGGTAGGTGGTATTCGCGCAGGTATGGGTTACTGCGGTGCTAAGGATATCGAGACACTACAGCAGGCTCGTTTCATCCGCATCACATCGAGCGGTGTTACCGAGAACCACCCACACGATATCACTATCACCAGCGAGACCCCTAACTACTCTCGTGGCGAATAATACAAACTGAAAAGTGAAAAGTGAAAGGTGAAAGGTGAAAAGTAAGGTGCCTGCGGCGCATATTTATTAAACTCGTGCGAAGCACACCCTACTTTTCAGTTTTCAGTTTTCAGTTTATAAAGCATTATTAATTACTCATTACTAATTTCTAATTACTAATTAGTATTAATGGAGAAGATACTTATTATTGATTTTGGCTCACAGTACACCCAGCTTATCGCGCGCCGTATCCGCGAGATGCAGGTATATTGCGAGATCCACCCTTTTAACAATCCGCCAGCATTGGACGAGGATGTGCGAGGTGTTATCCTCTCAGGCTCACCACGCTCGGTACGCGAGGAGGGCGCACCACGCTTCAACCTCGAGGCTATAAAGGGTAAACTTCCATTGTTGGGAGTATGCTATGGCGCGCAGTATCTTGCACACTTCTTCGGTGGCAAGGTCGAGGCTTCACCAAGCAGAGAGTATGGTCGCGCTCGTATGCAGGTTGTAAAGGCTGAAGATGCCCTTATGCAGGGTCTTTCGGCAGAGTCACAGGTATGGATGTCGCACGGCGATACCATCACCACCATCCCTGAGGGCTACGATATCATTGCCTCTACAGAGGACGTTGCTGTTGCTGCCTACCGCATCAATGGCGAGCAGACTTGGGGTATTCAGTTCCACCCAGAGGTATACCACTCTGAGGAGGGCTTTAAGATGATTGAGAACTTCGTTAAGGGCATCTGCGGGTGCGCTGGCTCTTGGACTCCTGATAGCTTCGTTGAGAGTACTGTTGAGGATCTTAAGAAGAAGTTGGGCGACGATAAGGTTGTGCTTGGTTTGTCAGGTGGTGTAGACTCATCTGTTGCTGCGATGTTGCTACATAAGGCCATCGGTGCTAACCTATACTGTATCTTCGTTGACTCAGGTCTATTGCGTAAGAACGAGTTCGAGGAGGTATTGGAGTCGTATCGCGGTATGGGTCTTAATGTTAAGGGTGTCGACGCTTCGGAGAAGTTCCTTGGCGACCTTGCAGGCGTAACCGACCCAGAGACAAAGCGTAAGATTATCGGTCGCGACTTCGTGGAGGTCTTCGACGAGGAGGCTCAGAAGTTGCAGGGCGTTAAGTGGCTCGGTCAGGGTACTATCTACCCAGATGTTGTTGAGTCGGCACAGGTTAACGGCACAGCTGTAGTCATCAAGTCGCACCACAACGTGGGTGGCCTACCAGAGAAGATGGGTTTGAAGGTTGTTGAGCCTTTGCGCTTGCTCTTCAAGGATGAGGTACGTCGCGTAGGTCGCAGTATGGGTATGAGCGAGAACCTTATCAACCGCCACCCATTCCCAGGTCCAGGTCTTGCTATCCGCATCTTGGGCGATATCACCCGCGAGAAGGTTGAGATCTTGCAGAACGTGGATAAGATCTACCTCGACATCTTGCGCGAGACAGGCTGGTATGATAAGATTTGGCAGGCAGGTGCAATTCTGCTCCCAGTGCAGAGCGTAGGCGTTATGGGTGACGAGCGCACCTATGAGCGTTGCGTGGCATTGCGTGCGGTGCAGTCTACCGACGGTATGACCGCCGACTGGGTACACATCCCATATGAGATTCTTGCTCGCCTATCAAACGAGATTATAAATAAGGTACGTGGCGTAAACCGCGTAGTCTACGATATTTCGTCAAAGCCACCAGCAACGATTGAGTGGGAGTAATTTATTGTGATAGTGGCGCGTTAGCGGCACATCCCTAAAAGTAAACCATCCAGGGCTGTATGTCTAATACTATCCCTTGGATGGTTTCTTTTGCGATATACCACTACCACCCCACTCTGACAATAAATTTACGAAACATCACAAATCTGCTCCTCTAAAATCAAAAATTCATCTCGCACTATCCACCCAAGGATGCACCTCTTGTGCAATCCCTTGGATGGTTTCTTTTGCGATATACCACTACCACACCACTCTGACAATAAATTTACGAAACATAACAAATCTGCTCCTCTAAAATCAAAAATTCATCTCGCAAATCTTCGTCGGGATTTTTGCCGAGCAAGCGAATGTTAGTACGGATAACATATCGTTAGTTATCATCAAATAATGAAAATATTTACTAAATAAACTTAACTTTTATATTATTTTAGTAAAACTTGTATTATCTTTGTGGCAAGATTAATAACAAATATTGGAGATTATGGCAAAACCGATTAAAGAGACACCTGTTCTCATAGGTGATGATGCAACTCGTTTTGAGTATGCAACAAGAGAGTTTGTGCCCGCTTCTCACGAAGAAAAAGAACAAGCTCAGGAGGCTTATGATTTTTTCTCTTCTATCTCAACATTTAATATGTAATGATACAATTTAAGAGATTTAATCCAAACGATACTATTAGACCGTTCGATTGCGGAGACGCAGATTTGAACGGTTTTTTATTGGAAGATGACCCATCAGTATCTAATGCAAGACATCATACCGATGAGTTGCTCGCAGTTACCTACATTATTGAAGACACTGATACCAACAACACAATAGCATATTTTAGCCTTCTAAACGATAAAATAGAAAGAGAATTGACTGATAATGCGACATGGAATAGATTATCACGCGAGATACCTAACACCAAACGTCGTAGTTCACATCCAGCAGTTAAGATTGGTAGATTAGCGGTATCATCATCATATCAAAGGCAGGGATGGGGCGAAAAGATAATAGGTTTACTAAAGCAGTGGTTTACACAGAACAATAAAACTGGCTGTCGTTTTATTACCGTTGATGCATTAGCTACAAAAGTTGATTTTTACAAGAAATATGGTTTCAATATTCTTGTAACTCCCAATGAGAATGACGAAACAGTACTAATGTACTACGACCTTAAGAAGTTTATTTCATCAAATAAATAAACAATAACCTCTTCTGAAAACTCACTTTGTGATTTTTTAGAGGAGCAGATTTGTTCTATCGTAATAAAAAATATCGTGGGATAGTACACAAAGTACAGCCCACGATATTTTGTTTAGGATAGGTCAAAATAGGTGTAAGGTTGATTGCCCCACGACCGAATTTTTGATTAGAAGGCTGCAGATACAACGCTCGGCAAAAAAGCCACCGATGGGTAGTACTTGGCGTACGTCCCATTGGTGGCTATTTTTGTTAGCGGCAGTAGATGTCTGCCTTATAATCGAAAATTATCCGAGGATGCGCTTGAGAGATGCAATATTCTTCTCATTATCCACAACCTTACCCTCTGCGGTGTAGGCGTGCTCGATGTTAGATGCAAAGTGCTTCTCAACCTTGTTACGGACAACCTTCATTGTGCTGTTTACAAGACCGTTCTGCTCGGTGAAGGCCTCATCGGCAAATGTCACAACAGCAGGCACCCAACGGTCTGGGAACTCGTCGCCATAGACACCACCATTGCGGTACTTGGCAATCTCGCCTGCGAGGAGTTTTGCAGCCTCGGTATAGCGAGCATCGCCTGTAAGACCAAGTTCATCGAGTTTGCGGTTAAGACCCTCCTTTGAGGCAACGACAAGAGCAATGGTATATGGGTTCTGGTTGTTGTAAATCATAATCTGGTCGATATATGGCGACTTATCTACCATAGCCTCCTCCATACCCTCTGGGCTATACTTCTCACCGTCAGATGAGATAAGAAGACTCTTAAAGCGACCCAAGACATATAGGAAGTTATCCTTTGACATATAACCCATATCGCCAGTATATAGCCAGCCATCGCGTACGGTGTCGGCTGTAGAGTCTGGGTTCTTCCAGTAGCCTGCCATAACGTTCTCGCCCTTGATAACGATCTCGCCCTTCTCGCCTACTGGCAACTCCTTACCATCGCTATCCATAATCTTAATCTCGAGAGGCTTTACAAGACGACCTGACGAGCCAAAGCGGTGATTACGCTTAGTAGGACAGTTTGTAGAGATTACTGGTGTAGCCTCCGAGAGACCATAGCCCTGGAACATAGGCATACCCACAGCATAGAAGAAACGCTGTAACTCACTATCGAGCAATGCACCACCACCGATGAAGAACTGCAACTCGCCACCGAAGCCCTCGCGTACCTTTGAGTACAAAATCTTATCGAAGAGCATAACTGCAGGCTTCAATAAACAACGCCAACCACGACCCTTTGAGTAGCCGTCAGCCTGATATGCGTATGATGTCTTAAGTGCAAGGTTGAAGAGACGCTCTGTGGTCTTACCCTTCTTACGGATATTGGTCTCGATGCTCTTGCGGAAGTTCTTTGCAAGTGCAGGAACAGAGAGCAAGAAGTGAGGACGCACCTCCTTGATGTTGATAGGGATATTCTTAAGTGTCTCCATAGGTGTACGACCCACCTCTGTAGTAGCCACCGAAGCACCGCAAGCAATCATAATATAGAAACCTACGACGTGTGCAAAGCAGTGATCAAGTGGCAGGATGATAAGCGTACGCCAAGATGATGGGATATCTATTATAGACAACGACTGCTCAACGTTAGCGGTATAGTTGCGATGTGTAAGCACAACACCCTTTGGATCTGCTGTAGTACCTGATGTATAGGTGATAGTTGCGATATCATCGTTCTGCACCTCACGACCGATAGCAAGGAACGACTCCTCGTTCTGCTTAAGGTACTCATCACCCATAGCCTTAAGGGCCTCAAGGCTCATCTCGCCCTCCTTAAGACCATCCTTAACATCACCCCATACGATGATATTCTTAAGGTCTGGAAGGTCGTTCACGATAGTACGCACCTTCTTTAGCTGGTGGTTAGACACGAAGATAAGTTTCGAGTCTGAATGCTTAAGACGGAAAGTAAGGTCATTAGCCTCCTCCAACTTAATAGACAATGGCACGCTCACAGCACCTGCATAGAGAAGACCAAGCTCCGAGATAATCCAGTTGTTGCAACCCTCGGCAAGGATTGCTACTCTGTCGCCACGCTCGATGCCTAAAGCCACAAGACCAGCACCTGTACGCAAAGCCTCTACCTTGGACTCTGCATAGGTTGTAGGCTCGAACTTACCGTTGTGCTTCTCGAGCAAAAACTCCTTAGCACCATATTTCGCTACCGACTGCTCGAACAAATCGATAATAGTTCGTTTTTTCTGTACCATAATACGTTATATTATTTATTTGCTCAAAGTTACATATTTTTTCCGAATATATTGCTAAAAGTTCAGCATAAAAAACCCAGATAGCGCATATTTCCGCACTATCTGGGTAATTATGTAGTTATTTAAGGGTTTATGCCCACTTAACCAACGCGAAGTCCATACGATGCTCAAGGTTGTCGTTCGATGGGAAGATACGCAACGCCACATCGAACATACCTGTATGCTCAGGCTCGTAGTCCAATGCAAGGGTTACTGTGTTACCCTCCGTAGCAACGCACTCCAAACGGCAGGTCTCCACGATGTTGGCTGCCTGACCAGCCTCAATCTGTGTTGCCACAACCAACTCTGCACCGATATCCTCCTTGTTCAAACCAGCAAGGTCGATAGTAAGCTCGAAGTGGTACTTCTTACCTACGAACATTGCCTCAGAGTCAATCTCTGCACGCTTAACATCGAGGATAGCGAGGTTATCCCACGCAGCTGACACCTTACGCTTCCACGCAGCAATCTGGCGAGCCATAAGGTAGTTGTTATCCACGATAAGCTTCTTACGCGCAGCGAGCTTGTTATAGAAACGCTCCTCGTAGTCGATAAGCTGACGGTTCATTGTGAAGTTTGAGGCGATGTCTGCAACACACTTCTTCACAGCGTGTACCCAGTTGTGTGGCACACCATCCTCAGCACGGTCGTAGTACAATGGTACGATCTGCTCCTCGATAGTGTTGTAGATCATCTCGGCATCCAACTCATCCTGGAAACGCTGGTCGGCGAATGTACGCTCCATAGGCAACATCCAACCTGCGCCCTCCTTGTAGCCCTCAACCCACCAGCCGTCGAGTACAGAGAACTGCATAACACCGTTCATAACGCACTTCTCGCCTGATGTACCTGATGCCTCCAATGGACGTGTAGGAGTGTTCAACCATACATCAACACCCTGTACCATACGGCGTGCAAGCTCCATATCGTAGTTCTGCAAGAACACAATCTTACCTACGAACTCTGGCATTGCAGATACCTCAACGATACGCTTGATAAGGTCCTGACCTGGTTTATCATTTGGGTGAGCCTTACCTGCAAAGATGAACTGTACAGGACGCTCCTTGTTGTTTACCAACGCCGACAAACGCTCAAGGTTAGTGAAGAGCAAGTGTGCGCGCTTATATGTCGCAAAACGACGAGCGAAACCGATAGTAAGTACCTCTGGCTTGATGCTCTCAACCACCTGTACCATCTGACGTGGTGACTGCAGACGTACCTGTGTAGGGTCGCTGAAACGCTTGTGGATAGTCTTGATAAGACGCTTCTTAAGGAACATACGCTCCTCCCAAAGCTCCTTGTCGTCAATCTTGTGAACATTCTGCCACTCTGGGATGTTGTATGTGTGACCCTCGAAGGCATTGCCAAAGTACTTAGCGTACAAACGTCGAAGGTTTGATGCTACCCAAGTTGGGAAGTGAACACCGTTAGTTACATAACCGATGTGCAACTCATTCTTGAAGTAGCCAGGCCACATATTACCGAGGATATCCTTCGATACCTCACCGTGCAACCAAGATACACCGTTAACCTCCTGTGAAAGGTTACAAGCAAGTACAGACATCGAGAACTTCTCGTTAGGGTCGTTAGGATTTGTCTTACCCAAGTTGATGAACTGATCCCAAGTAATGCCCAATACATCTGGGTAGTGAGACATATACTGACGAATCATATACTCTGGGAAGGCATCGTGACCTGCAGGTACTGGTGTATGTGTTGTAAAGAGCGATGATGAACGTACAACCTCCAACGCCTCAGAGAATGACAAGTGCTTCTTTGTGATGAGGTTACGGATACGCTCAAGACCGATAAAGGCAGCGTGTCCCTCGTTGCAGTGATATACCTCCTGCTTGATACCCATCTTCACAAGGGCGCGGATACCACCAACACCAAGCAAGATCTCCTGCTTTAGACGGTTCTCCCAGTCGCCACCATATAGATAATAGGTAATCTGACGATCCTCCTCAAGGTTTGCCTCATAGTCAGCATCCAACAAGTAGAGGTCTGTACGACCTACAGCGCACTTCCAAACACGAGCCGAAAGTGTACGACCAGGAAGAGCCACCTGTACAGTCACCCAGTTACCGAACTCGTCACGCACTGGCGAGATAGGCAACTTGAAGAAGTTCTGAGCCTCGTATGTAGCCTCCTGAGCACCCTGAGCCGAAAGACGCTGTGTGAAGTAACCGTAGCGGTACAAAAGACCAACGGCAACCATACCTACGTTACGGTCAGAAGCCTCCTTGAGGTAGTCACCAGCCAAGATACCAAGACCACCAGAGTAGATCTTAAGTGATGAATGCAAACCATACTCCATAGAGAAGTAAGATACCTTTGCGTGCTCTGGCGATGGTTTCTCGCTCATATACTCTGTAAACTCCTTATATACAGCGTCCATACGCTTTAGGAAGTCTGCATCTGCGCACAACTCCTCGCAACGAGCCGATGATAGCTTATCAAGCAAAGCGATAGGATTGCGGTCTACTGCTACCCAAAGAGCCTCATCTACAGACTCGAACAAGTCGCGAGCAGCAACAGTCCAGCACCACCACAAGTTGCGTGACAACTCCTCCAATGGCTTAAGACGCTCTGGAATGCGCTTCTCAACCATCAAACGGTGCCAAGATGGACGGCTTGATGCCAACTGCTGACGTACGAAGTTAATCTGCTCACCACGGTTACCACCGTCGATGATAACGCGGTTAGTGCGGTTTACTGAATTGTCGAGGGCCTCCTCGTATGCACGCTTGTACTCATTGAACAAACGCTTCCAAAGAGCTGTTTTAGAGACCTCCTGAGCATCTACACGCGCTGTCTCCAACGCCTCAGCACTCATATCGATATACTTGCGAATTACATCTGTAATCTGAAGTACCACCTCACGCTCGTTGTAGTCGTCACGACGAACGATATCTACACCGTTGTGGTTAGACTGCTTTGCAACCCACATACCGAAACCTGCAAGAGTTGTAGTAACGGTAGGAACACCATATGCTACAGACTCAAGTGGAGTGTAACCCCAAGGCTCGTAGTACGATGCAAATACAGTAAGATCCATACCTGCCAATAGATCGTAGTATGGCATATTGAAGATGCCGTCCTGACCATTTAGGTATGTAGGGATGAAGAGTACCTTAACGCGAGATGCAGAGGTGTAAAGGATGCTACCCTCAACGCTCTGTGATACCTGATCCCACATCTCGTTCTCAAGACCGTGGCTAAGGTAACGCTTCTGTGCTGGGTCTACAGCCACCTCCTTGTTCTCAAGGTGCTTGATAAGATCCTGACGTGCGCCAGTGTTTGCTGCTGGCACAGCGATAACAGCCAAAACATCGCGGTTTAGGTTGCTTGTAGCCAACTGCTTAAGTGACTCAAGGAATACGTCGATACCCTTGTTGCGATACTCATAACGACCGCTTGTACCTACGATAAGAGTCTCTGGCTGGAACTCATAACCCCAAGTAGCTGTTGCCACCTCGATAAGCTTCTTGCGAGCCTCTGCGCGCTTCTTTGCAAGCATCTCACCTGTAGGGATGTTACCATTCTCAAAACCGTTAGGTGTGATGCGAGTAACCTCACGACCCATAAGGTACTTACACTCGTTTGCAGTGATGTCGCTCACTGTTAGGAATGCATCTGCATATGTCGCAGCAGCCTTCTCCAACGAGTGCTTTGCCACCACGTTGAACTGACGAGCAAGCTCATCAGCATTGAACTTATGAAGATCGTTGTATAGAGGAAGACGGTTGCCAGCGATGCAACGACCCATCACTGTTGCGTGTGTAGAGAACACTGTTGCAACGTATGGAGCGTTGTCACGAAGATATAGCGAGCCAGCAGCAGCCATCCACTCGTGTAGGTGAGCTACTACCTTCTTTGTCTTTGCACCGAAATGCTCAACGAAAGATGCGATTACTACACCCGCAGCGTGACCAAACAATACTGGCTCGATGTAGTCCCACTGACCAGATAGAGAGTCAACGTTGTAAGACTCCCAAAGCTGCTTTAGGATATTATCCTTCTCGCGGATGAACGACTTGAAGTCGATAAGGATAGCGATAGGCTTGCTCTCGATATTCCAACGACCGATTCTTACACGCACACCGTTGCTGTAAAGCTCCTCGCGCCAATCAGCCATAAGTGTGCTGTCCTCTGTAAACTCTGGGTTTGCAGCATCATAAGAAAAGTCGGGGCCAATGGTGATGTAGCTGTCGCCCATCACACCCTTCACAGTTGGCGCCTTTGAGGCGATGACAGTGTGAATGCCACCAACTTTGTTACACACCTCCCAACTTACCTCAAATAGGTAGTCAGGGGTCAAATTTACATTACTCATATTCTTTTCCATTATAGATATTTCATCTTAAATTGTGATATTATACTCTTATAATCACTGAGTTTCAGATAAGAAAATACTATATCACGTTGCAAAGGTAATACATTTATTTAATAATAAATAATAATCTTAAATATTTTTAATAAATAGACAAAATATATTGCTGACTGGTCAATTTTGACAACCGAACGGAGGAACGATTCGAACTGAAAGGTGAAAACTGAAAACTGAAAAGTGAACTTTGCGATTAAGGTGAGTGCAGAACAAGTTTACTTGTTATGCCGAGCCGTAGCAAAGTCGAGGCATTACGTAGTTTTGCCTCAAAAGTGTGGTGCGCTTCGCGCGAAGGTTTGATTTCTGCGCCTAATACCAAGGGGACCAAAGAGTCCTAAAGCGGACAAAAGGGGGCAAAAATAATTAGTAATTAGTAGAGAGTAATTAGTAATGGTTAAAAGTCTGCGACTTTTTGCGCAGAAGATGGGGATGCTGGGGAGTATGGGTAGAGTGGGGATTATGGGGAAGCGCGAGCATCATTAAACTACAATGCAATGC
>JAGCKG010000040.1 GCA_017647625.1 Alistipes sp.
AACCTGACCGTCATTGTCTACAAGCAGGACTTTGTCGAAGCTCAAGGTAGAGTTTTCCTCTCCCTGGAGACGGTGAACATAGAGCTTACGACCCTTCTCAGCCTTAAACTGCTGACCTGCGATCTCTACTATTACGTACATCTAATCTAAAATTGAATGTTTAGCGCGGCAAATGTACGAATATTTTTCCATTCTGCAAGCGTTACATCAATCTTTTTTACAAAAATTTCTACTCCGCATTAGCAGGCTTGAAGACATCCGATAGATAGACCTCTGTTGTAGGTCCATTATCGAAGCCCCAAACAACGATCTGATACTCGTGGAATGAGTCGACATTCTTGCTTATAGATGCATTGGTAAGCGTCTGTGTACCAGAGAATATATTGTTTGATAGTTGCAAGTCGGTTTTGCTAAATGTCAGGTCGAAAATCATATCTTCCCAGCTCTCTGTCTTACCATCACCAAAACGCTCCAAATAGCGTTTATCCTGTATCGATACAAAGTATGGATCGTTGTTGGTTGTAGTGATAGTGAAGGCTACAGATGACGCTGTGAGTTCGCCAATCTCGATACTAAACTGATTCTGGGATGCCACAGGCGTAGTTGTAGCAAACTCTGCTGTTGTTACATATGCCGTAATATCGCCATCGTCATTCATTCCAAAGGCATACACGACATACTCTTCAGCCCAGCGCAAATTGTAATACTCGGCAACAGATATTGTGCGTGTGCCACTCATTTGACATAGGTACATATACTTCTGCCAAGTATCGAGTTCGGGAAGATAGTCGATACCGCACTCCACATCGTACTCCCAGCCAGCAATACGATCCTGAATAACAGCATTTGGGTTTGTGGCATACTTCTGCTCCCACTCCGCCTTAGGCATAAAGCCAAAGACATACTCCAAGTCATTGCTTGATGGGCGAATAGCAACCGAGGCATCACGCCAAGTGACGCTATTTTTCGGCACTTCCAACTCAAGTGCGCCAGTAACATCTGCCACGGCAGTTTTAACAACATCGCTCACAAAATAGCGAGTGGTATATCTCTTTTCAGCATCGTTATAGCCAAAATATAGAATCATATACTCATTATTCGCCTTAAGGTCGGTAGCCGTAAAACTCTTCACACCCAAACTTGGCACATCGTCGATAATAAGCAATGCTGCCTCCTTGGCTATATCACGCTCCGAGCCAAGTTCTTCGGCAAGATACACCTTGGCGTAATATGTAGCACTCTTATCGTTTGGCGTAATGGTAAAGCCTATCGACGACGATGTTACCTCATCGACATTAAGGCTCAACTCGAGTTGCGCTGGAGGAGTCTCCCTCTTGGGAGCATCATCACCGCCACACGCTACCATAAGGAGCATCGACAAGCATAGCGCGTAGCCAAATATTGATTTAAGATTTTTCATAACTCTATCTCGTTTATATAGTTTCCGTTATTGTGGCATTGATGGTGTTGTGAATGGGAAGACATTGAGTCCTGTAGTAGCACCATTCTCATCCATACCAAAGATGAATACAGCATACTCTCTGTCAGGCTTTAGCAATATCTCACGCTCCACAAAGCAGTCATACACAAAGTCGCCACTCTTATACATAGGCGCGATCTCTGCCGATGTTTTAGAGGTGTTTATAAGTATCTGATGGGCGATATAATCATCATCGCTACGACCATCATTGTTCTCCGTAAAGTACCAATCATACCAATCCTTATTTGTGATGGTCACAAAGTAGTTTTCGTTCTTTACCGATGGTACGATAGAGGCCTTTGCCACCCAACCGCGCAATAGACCCTCGGATGTTGTCTCCTCGTACCACTCCGTCTCGATATTTGGCACTTCGAACCTCATCTCTGACGCTTTTGGTGCTAATGTTTTAAACGTCTTGCGGGTAATAGGCGTAGTGACCGTACCATCGCTATTTATACCATATGCCCATACAAGATACTCGGTATCCCACTCTGCAATGTAGAGTATACTATCTGTCGATAGCGACACTCCACCTACCACAGTATCCATAGTTATCACCTCCTCGAGGCTATAGCCATACAACTGCGAGATATACTGCCAGAATGAGTAGTCATATCTCAACAACTCGTAGTCGTTGCAATGCTGATAACGCTCATAGCTATCCATCGTATATAGCCAAAAGAAATAACGCATATCACTCTTTGGTGGCGTAATAGCAATCTTTGCCGACATACCCTTAACGTCCGACACTGCAATATCGAACACCTCTGGGGCATCAGGCGTGATGATACGCTCCGAATATACGATATCGCCCACCTTCTGTCCTACCACCTCATCAAACTCGAAGTATACCACACGATAGTGGGAGTGACCCACAAGACCATCAAACGTGAGTGTCTGCTTACCCGACATCAGATGAGCATCAAAGTCATCACCATAACGGATATCTATATATATCTCCTCTTGCTCGCGACCCATAAAGTCCTCAATATCGGGATGCAGATATGCATAATATAGCGTACTCTTGGATGGTGGCGTTACGGTCACCGTCATAGTATCATACTCCACACTCTCGACCTTGAATACCACTGTCTTATTTTCGGGTTGAGGTTTGGTGTTAACATCATCACCACCACATCCCACCACAAAAAGCGATGCTATGACAACACATAGCGACAATAGTTTTCTAAATAATACGTTCATACTATATAGCAATTATAAAAATTAAATAAACACACCTACGTTTACTAAAAGCGCACGCAATTAACTATTCCTATTGCAAATATATAACATATTTTCTCCAAAATGATATTTTTCGACACACATTTTACACTACACCGACACCATATTTTGGATATTTTTAAAACAGACAGCCGAAATTTACGAACGACCCGACCACCCACAATGGCATAGTTATGGATATATGCCACTATATTTTGCGAGGGTTATTGCAGATACCAAAAACTTTTGCTAACTTTGAAACAAAAGTCTACGAAATGGCAGAATTAGAGAATACAACACAGTCACAACACGCAACGACCGAGATTGAGCGTAGCATCAGGGAGTATCTGCTTGCCGAGCAGTTCAACGCTGCTGTGCGTGCGGGAGCCGCCATTATGAAGATATATAAGAGTAGCACCGACTACGACGTGCAACTCAAGAGCGACAACACCCCTATCACCATTGCCGATCGTATGGCACACGACACTATAAAGTCATCGCTCGGACAGACGCGCATACCTATACTCTCGGAGGAGGGTCGCGAGATGCTCTACGACGAGCGTTGCAACTGGGAGTTGTTTTGGTTGGTAGACCCATTAGACGGCACTATGGAGTTTATCAAGGGTAATAATGAGTTTACGGTAAACATTGCCCTTATGCAGAACAACAGATGCATAAGCGCAGTTATATATGTGCCATACCATAATAAGATATATATCGCAGAGCGCGGTTATGGTGCGTGGGTTATGGGCAATGTAGAGCCTGATGAGTTGGCACAATATACCTATAACGATATACACGCAGAGATCGAGAGATTACCTCTTGATAAATGCCACCACGCCAACTACCGCGTGGCTGTGTCACGCTCTCATCAAACCGTTGAGACACACCAGCATATCGAGCAACTACGCGCCACACACCCCAATATCGAGGTTGTGGAGCAAGGTAGTTCCTATAAGTTCTGCCTCCTTGCCGAGGGCAGTGTAGATTACTACATCCGCACTACCACCACCTCGGAGTGGGATACCGCCGCAGGAGAACTCATTCTTAGCGAGGCAGGTGGCACTACAAAGAGTTACCCAACAGGCGAGCCTCTATATTATAATAAGGAGTCGCTCGACAACCCTTGGTTTGTGGCTAAGAGGAATACTAAATAGCGACTTAGCCCCTCCACATTACCTAAGAGGTTGAATTAGTTATCCAGCCTCATTATCGATTTTATCAATACCTTATTCGATAATATCTGTTTGATAGATTCAAATTGTTGCGCTATTTTTGCAGCGTAAAACAAATGATAACTAAAAACAGATATATGATATGGGAGCAATTCATTTAACAAAGGGCGGTTTCGAGAACCGCATTGTAAAGATTGAGGATTTGGCTAACGGGTGGAGCTTTTTGGGAGAGAGACCGGCCCTTATCGACTTCTTCGCGTCGTGGTGCGGTCCTTGTCAACGCCTATCGCCTATTATCGACGAGTTGGCAGATGAGTATGCCGGCAAGGTGGATATCTATAAGGTAAATGTC
>JAGCKG010000041.1 GCA_017647625.1 Alistipes sp.
TACCTTGCTATGGCATATATGCTACAACTCAAGGCATTTAAGGATGCTGGTCAGTTAATTTCAAAATTAATTCGTAAGCGAGGATGATAGAGGCGAAACTACAGCAAGAGTTGCGTGAGCGTTTTAACCCCGAAGGCTCACAACTTCGCAGGCAGCAGTTGCGAATGTTGGAAATATTGCTCTATGTCGATAAGGTGTGCAAGGAGCATAATATCCGCTATTGGCTTAGTTCGGGTACGCTGTTGGGTGCTGTGCGTCACGGAGGCTTTATCCCCTGGGATGACGACCTCGATATCGAGATGCTTAGGGAGGATTACGATAAGTTTATCAAGGTGTTTAAGGATAACGATGACTTTGCCCTGCAGACCCATAAGAACGATAGGTATTTTTTGCTACCATTTGCCAAGATTAGAGATAAGCACTCAGTTATTGAGGAACTTGGTAATAATGAGAACTATAGGCTCCGCGGCATATTTATAGATATATTTTGTCTTGAGAAGTCGCCCCGTTTTGCCTATGTTGCCTTTGGTGGTTTGTTGTATTTTCTGCAGAGGTTGCAAAAACAGGCCTATGGCAAGTGGGCGCTGTGCATAATATCTCTATGTAAAAAACTATTTTATGGGTCAGTTGCGGTGCTTAAACCGTTGCTTAAATATTTCCCGAATAGGAGATTACATCACGCCTATGGATGTGGACCAAGATGGAGACATAGAAATATTAAGGATATTTTACCTGTTGCGAGTGTAGAGTTTGAGGGATACCAATTTCCAGCACCTTATAATGTAGATGCCTATTTAAAGCAGATGTTTGGAGATTATAATAACCTCCCGAATTTAGATAAGTTAAGAGTACATGTCTCGGACTGTACCTTTTACGACCACCAATAGTAGTAAATACAACTTAAATAGTAAATGCTAATGCGTATTGTATTCTTTATACTATCACCGCTTTTAACCTTTCTCTACTCATGCTTTGATTTAAATAAAAGGACGAGCCAAATTGTATTTGTGTTATTTTTCGGACTGTTTGGTTATTGTCACACATTTAGCGATATGCGTGCCGATAGCTATCGTAAGTACGAATCATTTACGCAATACTCTACGATGGATTTTGATAATGTCATCGAGAGTCTAACAACGGGAGAGTCAAAGGATATCTTTGAACCTCTGCTATATTGTGTGGTTAAGAGTTTTAGCAACGACCCTCACATAATGATGATGATAGTAGGTCTGTTGGGCGGTTTCTTCTATATGCTTGTGATTAAGCGTTTTCTGCAGGATAGAAGAATGCGGTATACAGTGCCTATTGTCATTCTTCTTGCCTTTATGGTTATAGAATCTAATATCCCCTTGATGGGAGGTATTCGAAACTTCTGTGCCTTTCCGCTCTTTATGTACTCGTTAATCAGTGTACTCATAGATAATAAAAAGAGGTGGATAATAGGACTGTTGTTAACGCCGTTAATCCATTTTAGTTATATCATTGTTGTCGCAGTGGCATTGATAGTATGGCTTATTAAACTTCCGAATGGCTTGCTACACTATCTTGCTGTGCTTAGTTGTGTGATGTCGCTATTTTGGGATACAAGTTCCTATGGTGTTGTGGTGGATAATATTGTAGGGTACTTGGATAACGAGTCTATTGCAAATCGTATAGACCATTATAGCGATGAGGATACTGAGGAGCATTTTAACGACTCACTAACGACGAGGTTAACGCGCGTAAATAACAAGATTAGCGCTGTATATATAGCGATACTGCTGTCGTATATATATATCAATCGTAGGAGACTTAACCAGACGCAGTATGAACTGAAGATATATAATCGTATGCTGTTTTTTATTACCTTCAGTTTCGCTCTCATCTCCTTTTCGGTCGTAGGACAGAGGTATGTCTACATAGCGTTGGTATTACTTTACCTCTATTTGTTGAATTTATACCAACGAAATCCAAATACTGCTGTGACTAAATTTATATATGCTATGCCGATAGTTTTCATCGTGCATATTGCGTGGTCACTTTATAATTGTTATTGTAATGTGGGGCTTGATATCGTATATCAGCCGTTGCTATTTTTGATATATTAAGCATCAGATTATGAAGATTCTTCAAGTTATCACACAATCCGAATTGGGAGGAGCGCAGACAGTTGTTGTCCAGTTAGCCAATAAATTATCTGAATCTCATGATGTTATATTGGTTGCAGGACAGGGTGATGGAAAGATGTGGGAGTTGGTAAACGAAAATGTTATCAAGGAGAGATGTCATCATCTACAACGTTCCATATCGCTAAAAGGTGATTTACTGGCCGCAATAGAACTACGCAGACTTTATAAGAAGTATAAGCCAGATGTTATCCACCTTCACTCATCTAAAGCAGGTACGCTCGGCAGGTTAGTCTTCCCAGCAAAGAAGGTGGTTTACACTGTTCATGGCTTCGACTCTATACGACTCGCTTTTAGGAAATTTTTACCTATCGAGCGTCTACTACAACGAAGATGCAGCGCTATTGTTGGCGTTAGCAACTACGATGAACAAAATATGCGTTCTGAGAATATAACACGCAACGTAGCAACTATTCACAACGGCATACAACAACCCGATAGTAACGGCGTTGACAAGTTAGAGATATTTGAGCGATATGCAAAGGTTATACTTTGTATTGCAAGGTTACAGGCGCCCAAAGATCCACATCTCTTTATCGAGACTGCACGTCTGTTGCCACAGTACGGCTTTATATGGATAGGCAATCAGGAGTCGGTAGAGCATCTGGGAGATATACCAGTCAACTGCCACTTCCTCGGTAATATGATCAATGCCGGAGCATATTGTGCACAGGCAGACCTTCTTATGCTCCCATCCAACTACGAGGGTTTGCCTATGGTTATCTTGGAGGCGATGAGTTTTGGCAAGCCTGTGGTTGCATCAAATGTGGGTGGCATAAGCGAGATTGTGCGCAATGATATAAATGGCTACACTCTGCCCAATCGAGCAGAACTATTTGCACATAAGATAGAGCAAATACTTACAGATAGCAACCTCTATGCAAAGATGTCGCAAAACTCATTGAATATATTCGAAAATGAACTTACTATTGATCGAATGGTAGACGGCTATATGGATATATATAAGTCCATTAATAAATAAACTCATAGGACAACACAAATAGATGAGAAACGTATTCTTTTCTCTTGTAAAGGCAGCAATAAATGACCAGAAAGTCACTCTAAACAGCGTCCCAAATTGGCAGAAGATATATACGATATCAGCACAGCAAGGTGTGCTGGCATTAGTCTTTGATGCTGTGGCAACATTACCTGTTGAGCAACAGCCTCCCAAAGCGTTGAAGATGCAGTGGATAGCCTCTATCGCAAATATTGAGCGACGCTACAACTACCAAAAAGATGTTGCGATTAATCTTGCAGAGCAGTTCCATAAAAACAGCATAAACACCTATGTATTAAAGGGTTTTGCCATTGCGAACTACTACCCTAAGCCCGAGCATCGAGAATGTGGAGACCTTGACTGCTTTCTTGGGGCAGACTATGAGAAAGGGAACTGCATAGCAGAGGCCTTAGGTGCTAAAGTTACTCGCGAATATTACAAACACTCTATCATATACTACAATAAGTTGATGGTTGAGAACCACCAATTTTGCATAGCCATACGTGGCAGCCGCACCCTCAAGGCTTTCGAGCGACATCTTGAAACGATCATTTCACAGGGTGCCACAATGATTGATGGGAGTCATCTCATTAAGCCATCTGCGGACTTTAATGCTCTCTTTATCATCACCCACGCTTTGACACACTTTCTTGTCGAAGGCATCAAACTACGCCATATCCTCGACTGGGCATTGTTGCTTCGTAGCGAGCAGGACAACATCAACTGGAAGGAGTTCTACCGCTGGGCCGACAGAATGCACCTAACGATTTTTGCCGATGCGATAACTGCGATATCTATCGAGCATTTTGGCTTGCAGATAACCAACCCTGCTATTCACACATCCTCTCCTTATGCCGAGCGCATCCTTCGCGACACGATAGAGAATAGTGAGGGGTTGTTCAACAAGGGCTACTCGTCGTGGAAGGCGCGCTTTATGCAGATTCGCAATAAGTTATCTTATGCGTGGAAGTATCACAAAATCTATCAAAAGAGTCTGCTTGTAGAACTCTCAAAGAGCGTGTTTGCATTTCTTTTCGAGAAACATCCCAAACTATAAAATCTTACGATGAAGAGGCCATTTTCTGTTTTAATGATGGTGCTGGTTGCTTTGGTGATTGGTGCGCAAGGCTTTGTGTTTGCGCAAACACAACAGCACAGTATCATTATCGACGCAGAGTCCCTTGCGCCTGTGCAGACCGATATTATGTCGGGTGTGGCGATTGATAAGATTCCGCTCGACAGTTCGCGCCGTCCTTGTGCGCGTATCAAGATGCGTGTGAACTATATGTCGCGTGAGGAGATTGACAAACTATCTGTACGAACTATTGGTGGTAATGTTGTGGTAATGAGGCAGACGGTAGCCTCCGAGGGCAATGGTCTTATTATCGAGTTAACAGCCAAGCAACCAACACGTTTCTACCTCCACCACGACAAATATGGCGACTCGAATGAGGTATCGCTAAACCTCGAGGGCGATAAGGAGTACCGTCTCGAAGCACGATTAGATATCTCTTATATCTTCGTTACATCTAACGTAGCAGATGCCGATGTCTATATCGACGGCGAATATAAAGGTCGCACAGACAGCGACTTTGCGCTGATGGTAAAGGATATTCAGCCAGGTAAGCATAGGTTGAAGATTCAACACGGCACAGAAGATGCCGAGCGCGATATCAACATTACCAGCGACAACCTCACCTTCCGCCTTGAGATAAGCACAAAGAGTGCGCGCCCCCAGATTGTCGAATTCAATGTGACACCTCAATATGCCAAGATATATATAGACAACACTCCTTACTCCGCTAACAATGATGGTGTTGTAACGATAGCACTAAACAAAGGTTCATACAACTATAGGGTCTCAGCGGATATGTACTACGACGAGATTGGTTCGCTTACGGTCGTCGATAGCACAGTATCGAGGAACATCGCGCTAAAACCTGCATACGGCTGGGTCGAGATAGAGTCCAATGCCGTACTAAATGGTGCAAAAATATATATCGATGACTCATACATTGGCAAAGCACCGCTAAAGAGCAATAAACTCGCCAGCGGTGAGCATCGTATTGAGGTTATTCAGGAGATGTATCTGCCTTATAAGCGTACTGTCCTTATTAAAGACAACGAGACGCTACTTTTCAACCCTTCGCTCAATGCCAACTTCGCCACAGTGACGTTGAACGTAGATAACGAAGCCAAGATATATGTAAACAACGAGTATAAGGGTTTCTCTACTTGGACTGGCAACCTTGCGGTGGGTCAATACACCTTCGAGGCGCGAAAGGATAACCATTACCCCACCACCATTACGCAAAACATTTCGGTAAATCCTGCCAAGCAGACCTACACACTAAATACGCCAAGGCCAATTGTAGGCGAACTTAATATTACAAGCACACCGCCTAATGCAGAGGTATATATCGATGGCAAACTTATTGGCACGACACAGCTAAAACACAATGTTATTATCGGCAACCACGAAATTGTGGTTAAAGCAAAGGGCTATCGTAGCAATAAGCAGAGCGTAACCATTGCTGAAGGCGAGACTATCAATGTTACATTTACGCTTGAGGAGGGTAGCGATATCCCCAATAATGTTATTGAGTATGTGAGCAAGATATCTTCTGCCAATTATTTGTCTGGCGCAGGTATCAAATCACACACTTGGGATTCTAAGACTGGCAAGGGCAAAATTGTATTTGAAAGTGATGTAACGACAATTGGAGAGAGGGCATTCTGGGCTGACAATATAAAAAGTATAACTATCCCAGGTAGTGTAACTACAATTAGAGATTGTGCATTCTATGGTTGTAATTATTTAACAAGGGTATATTGCACGGCTATAACACCGCCAACTGGAGGTTCTAATATGTTTGACTTCAATGCCTCTAATCGCAAGATTTATGTCCCAATGGAGTCGGTAAAGGCATATAAGTCTGCAGCTGGTTGGAGAGAGTATGCGTCAGATATTGTTGGTTACAACTTTAACAAATAAAAGATATCCATCCACAGCATTTTACTTACTGTGCGAAGAACTCGTCGACTTGTCGCGGAGTGGTGTTCTTAAGCACCACGCGATGCTCCGAATCGAGCAGATAGAGACGCGGTTTTGTAGTGAGGTCGTAGAGATTCTCGCGCTCCAATATTTGCTTACTATCCCAGCCCTCAATCCAGCGGTCGGGGGTTGTTGTCTGTAGCCACGCCGACTCATCCTCCGTAAGCGTTATCGACACGATAGCAAGGCTACCGCGACGTAGCATCATCCATAGGCGCGTATTGGCATCTATGGCACGCTTCAACATTTTGCACTCCTCGCACTCTGCCGAACCAAAGAGCAACAGCACATACTCCGCGCTATACTCTAAGAGGCGATGTTCCGCGCCCTGCTTATCCACAAACACAAAGTCCGTAGCCACATCGCCCACCCTATTGCGCTTCAGCAGGTCAAGTTGTGACGTAGAGGCGAGTTTATCGATATCCTCAATAGCAATATCGTTTGCTATAGCCTCTAACGCCTCGATATACTGCTCCTCGTTGCGTAGTGGCGAGGCTACATCGTAGAGATACAACTCGGCAAGTTGTAGCATATGGTAGAAGGCATCTCTATGTGCGTAACTCTTGCGCCAAAGCGTTGCAAAAGCCTCGTTGCGATTGGTGGCGTATGGTAGTATCGAGACAAAGTCGGCAAATGCCTGATTTATAGCCTCACTCTCAACCCTCTCTTGGTCGGTCATATCGAGGCTATCCCAATAGTGCAGGGCGAGGTAGTTGGCTCTCTGCTCGGGGGTAGTTATAGTCTCTGGAATTGTAGGAAGCACAAACCCTGCACCCATATCCTGGGCGCAGAGTCTGCTCGAAAATAGGAGTGTTGCAATTGCAACGATGAGTATGTTTTTATACATAACTTTGTCTTATGAGTATTTACTCCGACAAAATTAGTGTAATATTTGGGTTTGCCATCAAATTTGGCAATGTAATTGTGTTTACATTTGCATAAACCTTCGAATCTCCGTCTGCGTGGGTATATACAACCTTGTACTCATCCAAGTCCCAGTTGATTTCATACTCGCTACGCAAACGCAATAGGTAGTGACCATTGCTGTCTACGGTGAATGAGCCAATACGCGCACCGTCGCTTACACGCTGTAGCACCACAAACGAATCTTTTGGCACGTCGACCTGAGAGGTAGCACTATCGCCATAGGTGATATAACCCTCGATAGACTCGTTCGACACGCTAAACTTCTTGTCGTAGTACAAAATCTGCTCCTTATTGGTACTGATTGTAATCTCGCCAAGGCTAACCACGCGCTTAGTTCTAAAAGGCAACTCCTTACGCTCGCCCACCTGCGAAGGGTTAGCATCCGACGTATCATCGATAAGTGCTGTTGCCACGCCATATGCACGCTCCGCCTCGCGTGTAGGCTCTACGGTATAGATAAAGCCACCCTCCACATCTGGGTTTTCGCGGAACTTACTCTCCGAGAGTCCCATAGCCTCTGCTGTACCTCTATCAATCTCAAGCATTGGAGCGTGGATATAGATATCGAACGCCTGACCGAATGGATCTACCGATGTGCCGAGTACGCTCTCCTCGTAGTATGCCTTTGTATTTCTGTAACTTGTAACATCGAACGCTACGGTTACAGACTCGCCCTTGCCATAACGCCACTGGATAGCATCTACCTTCTCCTCCGCTTCACCAGAAGTCTCATAACTACCCTCGCCATTCACCTGCGCTGCGAAGCGGTATGGTGGGAATGTAAAGAGGTCAAAAATCGTTGAGCGGTATCTCTGACCAGTGTAGTTAGCACCATTGTTTGCAGGGAGATAGGATATGTTGCTCGTACTATTCGATGAGATACGCACGATATCATTGCTATTAGCATATCGGGTCTTCATATATACCGAGAACTTACCCTTGCCCTGTGCAGGATTTGTAGGGTTGTATGGCATAAAGAGCATTGCGCGACCATCTGTACTCTCAGACCACACACTCTCCGAGATAGGGAAGAACTGGCAGTCGAATGCCGAAAGGCCGAAATTGGTAGCATCATAGTCAGAGCAGTAGTCAAGGCTCTTGGAGAAGAGCAAGAACTCATCCGCAGATGTGGCATCTACCGCATTACCCGTAGCCTTATCCTCGAGCGTCATATCGATTCTTACATATGCACCCTGCTTTGGGGGTACGATGCTGTAAAGCACTGGTTCATCGCTTGCTCCAGCCGAGTGTGAGCGCATATTCTTAAGTGAGATAGCGTTCTGGCTCGATGTGAAGGTGTACTTCTTGGTGATAGTCTCGAAATACTTTGCCTCAAGCACCAAACTATGCTCTATGCCATCCTCTGCCGTCTGCACATTCTCGAAGTAGAGGCGGTGTGCGCCCGGTGCTGTTACGGTATAGATATATTTGTAGTGCGAGCCACGATTTACACCAAACTCGGGAGAGTTGCTATCGATAACCGACAACTGCATACCCGATGCTGCACGTATATCCAACGACTGCGCCGAGATGTAGACATTGAATGGGAACAACTCCGCAGGACAACTATCAGGAATAGTGAACTTTAGGGTTACCTTCTGACCTGTAGCCTCGCCATAGATCTGCGTACCTATCCACGATGGTGTAAACTTCTGGGTCTTGATAACGATAACCTTAATCTTACGCTGTAATCTACCCTTCTTCACGATTATCGAGCCTTGTTGCATATCCTCTGCTGTCATTGGCGAAATCTGTATGGTCAACTCGCCACGACCAGTCGCAGGGTCGAACGAGTGGATAATCTGGTTGGCAGCCACAGTATTGCCATTTGCCCACGACACCACTGGTCTGTCGCTATCAGTAAGGGCTGCACCGCTCTGCGAGGTTACGGTGTAGTTAAGAACGTAACTTTTACCCGTATAACTCTCATCGAGTACCACACTTGTCTGGTCTACTGCAAGGATATACTCGTTGTCTGCCACCTCTTGAATCTCATCAGAGATAGACAACCACACGTTGTTTGTTGCGGCAGCCGTAACAGCCTCTGCAAAAGTGCGCTTACCGAAAGATAACTTACCAGCAATGTTAATGATATAGTGGTGATTACGACGGATAAGCAACTGCTCGCCCGACTCGTCAAGAAGCATCACACGGTAGTACAACTCCTCGTCGGAGCCTGGTACGCGACCACGAATAATCACGCTCACAGGATTATCTACGCTATTCTCGCTCTCGAAGACATAGTCATTCTCGTTGTTATGCACATCCAAAATCTCGCTCATCACAGCACTTCTCTGCGGAAGCGTAACAAATGGTGTTGAGCCTGGCCATACGAAGCCTTCGGTGCTATGATAAGGTGCTACCGTACCAAACGCAGGGGCATTGTATGTTACGAAGCCAGTAACCTCCAACCACTCGGTATTCCAGTCGGCAATCGAGATACGGGCGTGGTTACGATATAGAAGCACCTCGCCATTCTCCGACACATAAGAGTGAAGTTGCTCGTTTACAGGGCGCGAGTCATTCTCATCGCAGGCAAAGCGACCCCAATAGATAATCTTACCCGACGATCCCTCCATAGCAGCCATCGTTGCAGCCTCGGTAAGGTTCTGGAACTTGGTCTCGTCGACATAGGTCATATTCTGGTTAGCGAGGAAGTGAATACGACGTGTCTCCGCTGGCACCTCTGCCGAGAAAGAACCTCTAACCGATGGTTGTGGCTCATCCTGCTTGATTGTAGCCTTCACCGTTGTGCGGAAGATGCCATATGCGTCGAAGCAGAAGAGAGTCAAATCCTGCACACCTACGCCATCAGGGTCTACACCGCGTGTAGCCACCTCGGTCATATCTGGACAGCGTGTCTCGAAGTCGATGCGCACATATCCATCTCGTGGAGGGTTATCTCCACCCATATCGATGGTCATATCGTGGTGGCACGATAGCGAAAGCATCGCACCCAAGGCCACTATCAATATACTTAAACTACGTTTCATAATCTCCTATTTTCTTAAGGGAGGTTCTATAAATTAGGTTGAGTTGATTTTGTGAGATATTTCGGATAGATTTCTTATCTGTTTCGAGGGCGCTATGCGGGCATAGCAACCGAGAAAAGATATGAAAGAGGCCGAAATAGACACAAAAGCGACCGAAAGATAAAATACAACCTCCTATTGTTAAACTTAATTTACTAATTTATAGAACATCCCTAAATATTACTCCTAATTTTTTATCTACACGTTTTGCCTACTTGGCAATGGCATCGCGGATACAACGGAAGGCTGTGATGCCGTTGTTGCCCTGCGCCTTCGAGTTGGAAACTCTACCGCTGGCAGCCCAATAGTACGATGCGTTGAGCAGATAGTCGATAGCATCGGCATTTGAGCCTTGAGTACCCTGATAGTTCATAATGATTCTCAACTCGGTCTCGGTAGGGAGTCGCCAATCGTCGAGTACCACCTTCTCTTTGGTCTCTGGATCTTGGTAGACCTCAACATATTTCGAGCAGTGATCGCGCACGATAGAACGGAACTCATCGCTATCCTTATTCATATTATTCATATTGCCCGTATTCGAGTCTACATATCCCAATCCCGAGGCAATCATAAACGATGGCGATACAAGGAGTGCATTCTCATCGCTTGGGTCGGTAAAGCCGTCGTTCGTAAGTTTTGGATTACCAAGTTTATACTCGTTCGATGTCGAGGTAATACGAATGTGGTATAGGCGTGCATTGTTGCTCGCAGTTGCCACAGAGGTCCTTACGGTGTTACCATCCCAATAGTAGTAGCCAATTTCCGAAGAGCCATCCTCATTGAGGTTTATCACAACCTTCGAACGCCAGAAGCCAGAGTTAGCAGTTCCCTTGTGATAGATGAAGTTACCTGTCCAAGTATAGGTCGGGTTCCAACCGCCTCCCGATGACTCCACTTCGAGTGATACGCCAGTCTCACGGCTACCGGGATTCTCGTAGGTAGTAACATCCGTATCATCATCCTTAAAGTCATCACGATATGAGTACCACGACTGCACATTTGTAATATACTCCAATGGATACTGCGCCACCAATACTGTGCGAGGGGTGCTACCATCCTCGTTTGTAACGACAAACTTAATATAGCGAATGGTCTTGTTGGTAGGTAGTGGACTTGTGATGGTGATGTTACCATTCAACTCGCCCTCTACAACGCTACCGCTAATCTGGTTGAGGGTGTTACGATCAACATCCATACGCACACCCATCTTATTGTAGTAGTATGCCTCCTCAACCGAAACCGTAACCTCTGATGATGAGGCAAAGTAGAGAGTGGTGTTATCGGTAGAGATATAACGCATCTCCATCTCCTTACGATTTACATTCAGGTACTTTGGCATATCTGCCTCGCCACCTACCGACACGTTCACCTCTGTCCAATCTGCCGTATCGTAAATCATCGGCTCGACCTCCAATGGTTGTGATACATCCTCTGCACCTGGGGCGTTAACCACTACGGTAACCGCATAGTACATATTGCGCTCCAACTTATGGTTTCTACTCACTGGAATCTGGTAATAGTTCTTTGGGTACTCCACTCCGTTATACATCATAGGGATGTCGACAACCATCGTCGTTCTGTTCTCCATAATAGAACCAGTGGTGAAGTCGTGGCTATAGGCATATGCCGTAACGGTGATAAGGTCCTCACTCCAATTGAAGTATAGGTTGTTGGTCTTATCCGAATAGCGTAGTTCTGGTGCTGGCGCAACACCCGCAAGTAGTGGCGACGAGCAAGGGAGGTTGTGGATGTAGTATCCTGCCAAATAGTCGGTATCTGATAGGAACTCCACGTTAGCACCACGCTTGATGTTTACCACAATCTTAGCCGCTGCACGACGCAATACCACTGCAAGTTCGGTATTTGCCGAGAGGTTACCGTCGTTGAGTTGTAGCGATGCTGGCTCAGTAGGCTCTACCGAGCCTTTATATGCCACGCCATCCATCAAGAAACTCTGTGGCGCACCCGCAACGTCGAGACCAGTAAGGTGGATAAGTTCATCCTGCTGTTGTAACTGCTTTAGGTCGGCAAGGGTTGCCACACCATCGAGTTCGCTTGATGATATCGAACTGTTAGCCAATACATATACCCAGTAACGCTTATCAGTGTCGAACGAACTACGCGCCTTGTTCAATACTGCGCGACCCGAAGCGGTTGCAACACGCTCATAGTGCATCTTTGGAGGCACTGTCGAGCCGTCGTTCTCGAAGATGAAGATATCGAGATGGTTAACCGCCGACTCAAGGCTATTGCCCTCGATAGTCGCTCTTGTAGCAGAACTCGTAGTCGAGAAGTTGAATACTATATGACCCTCTGCACGCTTTGGAGAAGGGAGGTTGTCATCATTCGAGCAACCCACCATTACTGCAACACAGCATACGAGCGATATGAAGTTTAAGATTCTCGTTTTCATATTCAAAAGTGTCGTTAAGGTTTATATTAGGGTTGTTCAATTTGTGTTATTAATATCGTCTCTGGATCGCTACCAGCACCTATGTATGCTGGGCTCTCCTGCTCGCCGTTGATAAGCAGATAGTCGGCGTGGTGCATCCAAGTTGGGGTGTAGATTATATGGAGTTTCACCTGCTCCTCGTCACCTGCAACCTTGAGATTGCGAAGTGGTATCACCTTGATTGTGTACCAGTCTGATGCCAATAGCCCAGAGACAACCTCTACTGTAGCATTTGGCTGAAGGTCGCCCTCCTTGTCGTAAACACGCACCTCATAGTCCGATGTTGGGGCATCAACCACTGCGGTCCACTTCTGACCTACAGGAGCCCACATTATAAATCGACAAGCAAAGGCTCCATCCTCGCCATTTGTGGTGTACCACATCTCTGGGCGAGAGAATGGGCGTACAGCGTTTACATCCATCGGAAGAACAGGGTTAGAGTAGGTTGGGTACTCGAAGGTAATCTCGCTCCACTCCTGATTATCGACGCTCTCATCCCAAGGTGCTACGATATAGTCAATCTGCATCTTGCCCTCGTTGTTGAAGAGACAGTAGACCGGATAGCGCGTATTGCGCTCCAAAGCTGGCATATTTACCATTGCCGAGCGTGTCACACCATTGAACTCATAGTCGATATGGATAATAGCACCCTTACCACTCTCATCCGCAAGTAGCGGGTTGTCAGTACCATAAGGGTTCTCGAAGGCGTAGTATGGTGCGCTCAACAGCGCGGTATAGTTCTGCTCATCGACGCGCATAGCACGCTTATCGCTCTCTGTTGCCGAGGCATATCCCGCAGGCAATGTCGTTGTTACCGACATAGGCGATGCTGTAAGTGTCAAACTCTTATCATCTGCCTGCGCTGTAACCTCCTGCAACGTAGCCAAACTCTGTGGTAGTAGATAGTTATGGGCGCGTATACCCTGCTTGTCAACTCGCACGTCTGTAATCTTAAGTTCTGCCACCTCGCCATACTGCTTTGTAGCGTACACCTCAATCTTCGATATTGCACGCTCGAGTTGCAACTCTACAATCTGTGCCAAAGCAGTATGTCCTGCGTGGTCATCAGCATTAACTACATTCTCGGGCAGAGCCGCCGCATCATCAGCCACATTCAATACAATTGGGCTTGCACTGGCGTAGAACATCGGCAATCCCGACTCAACATCTACGTGGGAGAAGTACAGACTCTTTAGTTCTGCCTCCGATGTAGAAGCACTGAGTGAAGTTGTGTTGGAATAACGTAGAAACGAGGTCTCGTTAGCGATTGCGTACAACATAACGCTTTGAGTTGCACTTGCATAGAGTTTGAGATCGAGAAGAAACGATATCTTACTCACGGCATCGCCCGAGTAGTAGTAATGTCCTGCCAATTTGCCATCCGTAAAAGCGTAGACACGCACCTCGTTGATAGCCAACTCGCCATCGGTAGCCACCTCGCTACCCGTTGCTCTGGTGTCAATGCTTATAGGGAGGGTCATCGTAGTTGCCTTACGCGATACCGCCTGATCGTTATCCTTGTTACAGCCCACCACGACAAACGCTGCGAACAGCAATGCCAAGAGAGCGACAAAGTTTCTTATGTTCATCTTGTTTATCATTGTTGTAAATAGCGTTAGATTGTTAAAACTCTGGTTTTATATCTTCTATATACCACTCTGGCAATGTCACCGTAATATCGGCCAACTTGAACGAGAATGATATAGGAATAGTCACTTCATTAAGCGAGCAGTCTATGCTCGGATTGGTTGCAAGGAACTCGGCAAGGTTCACCTTTGCCAACTCCGCGCCACTCTTATCACACACCTTAACCTCGACAGCCGAGTGGTCGGTGTGACGCATAATGTTAAATGTGGAGGTCTTCTTGCTCTCCGTAGCGATGCTCTCCACCGCTGGATAGTATGTCGAAGGAGTGCCGAAGGCCTCGTTTGTATCGAGTGTTGTGCAAGGAAGCACGCCACTCATCTCTATATGGATATCGCTCTGGGCATCTACGCCAACCACCTCGACATATACATCGTAGTGCGAACTTGCCAACTCAAGAACCTGAATAGAGTCATCAGAGGTAACCGTAAAGTTGTGCGAAGCCCAATATAGCGCATCATTTGTTGTTGTTTGCTCACCCGAGGTGTAGCTCTTATCGGCGAAATACATTGCCGAATACTCTTTGCCGTCTGTTGCCACGATATCTGTGTTCTTACCATTGGCAACACATATAATGCGATACTCGCCTACCAACAATCGTGGGAGCGTCACCTCCTGTTGCGAAAGCTCCTCATTGGTCAAGGCGCGATTGTATACACACTCTACTGCGGCATCGAAAATATAGAGCTCAACGCTACCTATCTTCTCCTGGAAGATATCGTTACTCTCATCGTTGCCCGTATAGACAAACTGTAGCTTGTTGATGCTATAGCACTCGCTTAAATCCTCGCGGATACAGGAGCCGAGCGCAACGATCATCATCGCCAAGCTAAGGATATAAATGTTAAACTTCATTGTTGTGCTGTTTTTTGATGTCGCAATTAGTAATTTTTAAAAGGGGGCGAAGAGCCTCCACGCCCCCTTTGATACTATAGTTTTAGAACTCTGGAGTCACATTCACGATAACCCAGTCAGCAGTCTCGATAGTTACGTTTACGCACTTCTCTGGCTGGTTGAGATCTGTATCGTCGAACGCAAAGCGGTTCTCGCCGTTGAACTTCATACGGTAAACCTTACCTGCCTCGAAGTTCTCAATCTTGGTAGCACCATCGTAGAATGCGCTTGTTGCAAGGTATAGAGGTGATGCCGAACCATCCTTGATACCTGTAATACGAACTACCAACTGTGGGATGTCACCAGTGAAGGTGTGGTATACAAGATATGCCTCTGTGTCGAAATCTGCAGAGTTTGCAGTAGGTGTAAGAGATACGTTTGCAATCTCATCCTTGCTATAAGCAGGAGCAGTAGTATCGTTGAAGAATGGGTACGCAGACGATGATGTAATCGCTGTAGACAAGAAGTTTGAACGTGTGCCACCGATAGTTGCATTAGTGTAGTAGTTGTTCAACGCCATCATTGTGATATCTACCTGATCGTAGAGTGGAGTCTCCGAGAATTCACATACAAAACCACCAATCTCGATACGTGATACCAATGGAAGAACAGATACCTTTGCCTCGTAGGTGTTACCGTGATCCTGAACATTTGAAACTGGTTCAAGTGTAGCCTCGCCATATACCAACAAGTTCTCATCATCCTGCTGTGTTGAAGCCTCCGTAGCAACTGCCTTGATAGCGTTAAGGTTGGCAGGAGAAAGCTCCGAGCCGTAGTTACCCACTACAACCACCTTCTGAACAGCCGCAGGCAAGAAGTGGAAGTCCAAAACAGTGTCTGACTGAGGTGCAGTTGCGAAATACTGCTGTGCATCGCTTGTGCCATCGATAGTCTTTGCAGTGTAAAGCGCGCCATCGCCACCTACAAAGAAGATCTGACAGTCGTTCAACTTGATGTTCGCACCATCACCAACCATAGCGTCAAAACTACGTGTGCTAACAACATTTGCCAATGAGAACTTAACGCTCTTCTGAAGAGCCGATGTGTCGTTCTTTGGAGCATCATCCTTCGAGCAAGAGGTCGCTACAATAGCCACCATTGCCAACGCCATAAAAAAGTTTTTCATAATCATTGTTCGTTTTTAGGTTAATATTAGTCTATAAAATCATTTCTATTTCAAATACTTGATATTCTCTTTAGCCTCCTCACTACCGGCCTCGATAGCCTTCTCAAACCAGTAGATAGCCTCATCTACGCGCTCAAGCATTATCATCGATGCACCGAGGGAGTTCCAAGCGCGACTATCAGCCTCGTGCTTCTTCAAGATATCCAACGCCTCGGCAGGTTGATTCTGGCGAATTAACTCGTTAGCCTTGTTGATATCTGCCGCAGCCACATCTGCCAACTCATCGTAGTATACCGCGATGTAGCACGCCTTACGCAACTGTGGGTAGAAGTTCTTCAACATATAGCGGTATGTAGTGCCGTTGTTGAGTCGCTTGAGAGCCGTTTTACGCGCCTCGCCACTCTTGGTGTCGATAATCTCCAATACGGCATCCTTATCCTTAAGGTCTGATGCTACCACCATCTCGCGAAGACCCTCCCAGTTTTCAACACCGTTGATAATGTAGAACTGCTCATCCTCAAGGTGTGGCATCTGGCTCTGGATATACTTGCGCAACGAGTTTGCACGACCCTCACCAAGTTCGGTGTTGAACTTTAGCGTACCCTCTGGCGAGGCAAAACCCATCATCTCGATATTGTTGAGTTGCTGTTGGTCGCACTTCTCGATATTCTTGATAGCCTCGATAATCTCATCCAAGGTCTGCTGGTTGTTGTAGCGATCCAAGTAGAGTTTTGTCTGCGATACAGGGTAAATAACCTGCATACCCTTATCCTTAAATAGGAAGTGCTTGTGTGTATCAACCACCTGATAGTGAGCCACAGATGACGCCACCTCTGCCAACTGCTGTGTTGGTGGGTCGTAAGGCTTTACGCCCTCTGCCAAGTCCTCAACACCATCGTAGCAGTCGCAACCGCAACCAAGCACACGACGGTCAACCGATAGCGTAGCACCATTCATCCAACTCTGATATGGTGTAGTGGCAGAGAAGGAGTAAGAGTCGCCCTCCATAATCTGGTTAGAGGATAGCGTCCAGTCCTTATTGCCATTCAACGCCTGCTCCTGACGCTCACGCTTGTACTTCACCGAGCCAAATACCTCGAAAGAGTCCATCCACAAGGTATCTGCGCCATTGTGCAAGAATGGTGTCAGCACCATTTTAGTGTTATTCTTAAGTGTCTCCTCACCCGAGGTAACATCGAATGTAACCTCCACGCTCTGCTTGTTATATACAACACGCTTTGAGTCGTAGTTTACCTGCGCGAAAACCACGCAAGGTAGAAGGGCGAATAGTATAACGATATATCTCTTCATAGTTGCAATCTTTTTACTTAATCATATAAACAAGGTTTATCGCCAACTTGGTAGGTCCTACATAGTGCTTGTCACCCGGACCCTTGTACTTACCACAATTCTTGCACTCGTAGACATCAAAGTTTGTGTAGCCATAGCCGAAGCCGATACTCGCCTCGAGGTTGAAACGCTCGCCCAAGATCCAAGTGTGACCATAGGCAACGCCAAGACCTGTCATCCAGCCCTGATAGCGGTTTAATTTGGTCTGCTCCGAGTGGAACGGAATCTTTACGCCCGAGACGTTGTAGAACAAATATCCCGTATGCACGCCCACGAAATGACCCTGAAAAGTCTCACAGAACCAATAGCGGAACTCTGGCATTATACCCCAGTGCTTAATCTTCTTATTCAACTCCTTATTTAGCGTAAAGGGGTTGTAGTTCGACGAGAGGTCGAGGGAGGTACGCTGACCAAGTCCCACCTCAAGACCAAGATTGGGGGTAGTGGTCGCCCAATAGAGCGCATTTGTCTTGAGCGCCACCTGTTGCGCATCAGCTTTGCCAACAAAGCCTACAATAGCCAGAAAGAGTATAAACAAAATTCGCTTCATACTCAGTTAAATTTAGGTAATTAAAAAATGTAATTTAGGGAGGTTCTATAAATTAGGTCGAGTTGATTTTGTGAGATATTTCGGATAGATTTCTTATCTGTTTCGAGGACGCTATGCGGGCATAGCAACCGAGAAAAGATATGAAAGATGCCGAAATAGACACAAAAGCGACCGAAAGATAAAATACAACCTCCTATTGTTAAACTTAATTTACTAATTTATA
>JAGCKG010000042.1 GCA_017647625.1 Alistipes sp.
GCATTGCATTGTAGTTTAATGATGCTCGCGCTTCCCCATAATCCCCACTCTACCCATACTCCCCAGCATCCCCATCTTCTGCGCAAAAAGTCGCAGACTTTTAACCATTACTAATTACTCTCTACTAATTACTAATTATTTATGCCCCTTCTGACAAGAAATTGGGTTGTGCAATTAGTGAGCGCAGTGTCCCCTTCTATAAAAAATCTACACCATTCCACTACTGCTCATTCAAAAACGGTCTTGCTAATTATATCTCTTCCTACATTTTTCGCTATTGCTTTGCAATAATCTTTGATTATAGTGCGTTTTTACCGAGAAAAAATGTATCTTTGCCGATTGATTATGCAAAAGTTTATTCAAATAATTACGCTGACCCTTGCCTTGTCGGTTACAGCCTGTCGCCACATCCCTATGCAGATGGGCGATAGTGCTGATGTAGATGTTGTGGCTAAGGTCGATGACAAGACTCTGCTTGGTGCCGACATCAAGCGTGATATGCCCAAGAATCTAAGTAGCGTGGATAGCGTTACATTTGCCAAGATGTATATCGAAAACTGGGTGCTTAACCAACTAAAGATGCGTCGTGCCGAGGAGGTGTTATCCTCGCATCAGGCAGACATAGAGCGTTTGGTGGAGGGCTATCGCCAGTCGCTTATTATGCGACAACTCGACCAGTACTACATCGACAACACCATCGACCTTGAGATTACCGATAAGCAACTCTCGGCATACTATCGTGCCAACAGCGCATCGTTCAAACTCGACCACAATAAGGTGCGTGGTGTTGTTGTCAAGACCCCAAAGAATTTCCGTAACACATCGACCCTGACCACAGCATTGAAGGGTGTTGCCAAGCGTGGCGATGCCGAGGAGGTGAGGGCGTTGTGCGAGAAACATAATCTTCAATTCTCGGATCTCACGTCGCAGTGGGTTACCTACTCCGACTTTTTGAGTAACCTCCCTACGGAGCGTTCATCATCGTACACCAGTCTACTTGGCAAGAGTGGTGTTCAGCAGATGTCATCGGATGGAGCCACATTCTACTTCGTAATCATCGACATAGCGCGTAAGGGCGAGGTTGCACCATTGGAGTGTGTGAAGGAGGATATACGTCGCAGGTTATATGCTGAGCGTCGTACCGACATTGTTGGCAGATATGAGGCGGAGTTAAAGCGCGATGCCATTATCTCGGGCAGAGTGACGCTTGTAGATAGCACGTTGCTACAGTCGATGAGTTATGTGCCAGAGCAGGCGGTTAGTGTCGATACCACGATTGTGGATACCGAGGAGATTATCGAGGAGGAGATACCAGGTGATATTGATTAGAAAAAAATAGATTCAAAATATGAGAAAGTTTTTATGCACTTTAGTTGCGTTTGTTGCACTTGGATGTATGGTTGAGGAGTGTAATGCACAGCAACAGCGTCGACAGGTTATGCTTGATAAGGTTGTTGCTGTGGTAGGTGGCTCATCGATACTCCACTCCGAGGTTGCCGAGTATGCCGATGCCTTGGTGGCACAGCGTCGCCAGATGGGTTATACCTCCGATCGTGATCCTATGAATGAGGCGTTGGAGGCACTACTTGAGCAGAAATTGCTATACAATCAGGCTCTTATCGACTCTGTGGAGATTACCACTACGGAGATATCTACACGCATAGAGAACTACATCCAGCAACTTATTACCGAGGTGGGTGGTATTGCCGAACTTGAGGCAAGAGAGCATATGCCAATCTTCAACTACCGCGAGATGTTGCGTGCGCGTTACGAGGAGCAGGCATACGCCGAGGCTATGCGCGGACAGATTGTGGGTAAGGTCACTATCGTACCTGGCGAGGTGGAGCGTTTCTACAACAGTGCAGATAAGGATAGCCTTCCAGTGATTGGCGAGCAGTATGTATATGCACATATCACCAAGTTCCCAGCATCGCTCAAGGAGGCACAACAGCGTACCAAGGAGCGTTTGCTCGATATGCGTGAGCGTATCATCACTGGTCAGACCAAGTTCTCTGTATTGGCGCGTATGTACTCGTTGGATGGCTCTGCTATCTATGGTGGCGAGATGGAGCCTATGCCATCAGCATACTTCGTGCGCCCCTTTGCAGAGGCGTTGGAGAAACTAAAGCCAGGACAGATATCGGAGATTGTAGAAACGGAGTTTGGTTTCCATATAATCGAACTCATCGAGAAGCGTGGCGATGTATATCGTTGTCGTCATATCCTTCTTCGCCCAACATTTACATACGAGGAGCTTGCCGAGCCAGCACGAGAACTGGATAGCATCGCACGCCTCGTGCGTTTGGACTCGCTTAGTTTTGAGGATGCTGCGCTACAGCACTCCGACGATGCTGTGTCGAAATACAATGGCGGTATAGTGTCTAATAGCGATGTTCTTGCCCGTATGGGTGTATATGCTGGTGCGCGCCTTACTGCTACACGCTTCCTAAAGGAGGATTTCAGTTCGCAGGGTGGTAAGTCGTTGGACGACTATGCTGCTTTGATGCGCCTAAAGGTGGGTGAGGTGTCAGACTCGTTCCACACTACCGACCTTATGGGTAACCAGATGAGCAAGATTGTGAAACTTATCGAGATTATACCATCGCATACCGCAACATTGGAGGATGACTATATCCGTCTTGAGGAGATGGCTCTTACCGAGAAGCAGGAGAGGGTATATCACGATTGGCTTGTGGATAAGATTGAGTCGATGTATGTCTATATCGACCCAGAGTACCGCAGTGGCGAGTTTGAGATTAAAGAGTGGATAAAGTAAAATAAACAACCTTGCGTGCTTATGCGCCGAAAGATATTAGTTCCTGTTGTTGTGGTCTGCTTGCTGTGTGGAGCATTGTTCTACGCTGCGAGTGGTCACAACTATCACTATGTAGTAGATTATGACACTCTCTTTGTAGCACCACAGCCAAAGAGTGCCGAGCGACATATGGTCGATATGGTAGCGGATGATAGTTACCTTATCGAGCAGGGCGACTCTACAGTGTTTATCCTTGTGGGTAACTTCGCGGCACACCATAATGGTACTGTGATTCTCGCAGATAGTGCTATACGCTACCCAAACCAGAGTTTTGAGTGCTTCGGTAATGTGCTTATCAACCAGAATGAGACCTACGCCTATGGCGATAGGGCAGAGTATGACCGTGCCAACAGCACTGCCACCATCTTCTCGGAACTTGTGAAGGTTGTCGATGGCGAGGCTGTGATGTATACCTACAACTGTATATTTGATACGGCAGGCGATGTGGGTATCTTCTACGACGGATGCTATGTAAATAAGGGCGAGAGCCACCTGGAGGCGGAGCGTGGTTACTACTACACCAAGACCCACAACCTTATCGCGGTGGATAATGTAGAGATGCGTGACGAGAAGTATCTTATGACGGGCGACTCTGTGATATTCAACACACAGACCGAGGATGCGCAGTATTTCTCGAATACCAATATTTGGAACGATAAGGATGAGTATCTCTTTGCTAATGAGGGTTCCTATACCAAAGCGCAAGATTTGCACCACCTTACTCGCGATGCATATATGCTATCCGAGGAGCGCGAGGTGTGGAGCGATACTATAGAGTACTACCGCACCGATGGTCATATCATCGGTAGAGGTAACATTCAGATGGACGACACTACGCAGAAGATTCTCGGCTTTGCTGATTATGGCGAGTGGTGGGATGACTTGGATAATGCCCTCTTTACACGTCGCCCATCGATGATTAACTACAACCCTGATGAGCCTGATTCACTCTTCTTCTGTGCCGATACATTGTGGCTATACACTATTCCGGTGCTTCCACCTACGGCAGATACCACATCTAATGTGTCATCACGCGAGGAGGGTAGAGAGCGTCGAGAGCGTAGCGAGGAGAGTGGCGATGTGCAAGACTCGACAAGTATGGCGTCTGATGATATTGAGAAACCAGTAGATGATAATAAACCTGTGTCGGATGCAGATACTATGTTGGATACTGAGTCTATGCAGATGTCTAAGCCTCAATCGCAGGAGAGGGTAGATAGTCCAGATATGGCAAAGGGTTTAAATCGGGGTGGTGATGAGGGTAGACGACGTCATACAGAGTCTGATGGCGAGTCTCAGCATAATTTAGATGCTCCACGCGACGTGGTTGCAGAGTCGAACGATATGGTGGACGATGAGGTTGATTCTGTTGTTGCAGATAGCGTGTCTGTAGACTCGGTTGTTCTCGACTCGATTGTTGCAGACTCTCTTACAACTGACACGTTGGCAGTAGATACATTAGCCAAGGATAGTGTAAAGGTGCTTACACGCAAACAGATAAGGTATAGAGCAAGGTTGGAGCGTCGTCGTGTGCGTGACTCTATACGCACCGCAGAGCGTATTGTGCGCGACTCGGTAGACTCTATCAAGAAGCGTGAGTTGGATTCTATAAAGCATATTCGTGACTCATTGCTCAAAATAGAGATAGACTCTATCGTTGCCAAGCGTATAGAGCGTAGTACGCAACTTGCCGACGAGGAGAAGGCACGCCTTGAGCGCGTAAAGCAGAAGACTGAGGAGCGCAACCGCAGAAAGATAGATAAGGCAAAGGCGCGCGCGTTAAGACGTGGTAAGGTCTATACAGGTCCTGACTATACGATAGATAGCATCGCTACGGATAGTCTCAACACTGATTCCCTCGCTATGGAGCAACGCGATACCATCGTTGCCGACTCGTTGGTTGATACAACTCGTATGGATAGCCTTATGCGTGATAGCATAGATCGTACACCGCCATTCCCAGAGGATAGCGTGTATAAGATGATTAAGGGCTACCGTAATGTAAGGATGTTCCGCTCCGACTCGCAGATGGTGTGCGACTCGTTGATATGGTTAAATACGGACTCTATCATCCGCCTATATATCGAACCTGTGATGTGGAACGAGGAGAATCAGATTACCTCCGACTCAATGGCGATATATACTCGCAATGAGATGCTTACAAAGGCACACTTTATGGGCGATCCGATTATGGGTATGGAGATTGATACGATGTACTACAATCAGGTGGCTGGTAAGGATATGATTGCCTACTTTGCCGATGGCGAGGTATATCGTAACGATGTTGATGGTAACGCCCAAACGATATACTATATGCAGGAGGAGGATAGTCCCGAGGTTACAGGACTTATGTATATCGAGAGCGCAAGCATATCGTTCTACTTGGTTGAGGGTGAAATAGATAAGATTGCCTACAAGCAGAACCCTACATATGTGCTTTATCCTATGAATATGATTCCTGAGACGCAGGATTTGAAACTCAAGGATTTCGACTGGTTCTATGAGCGTCGCCCTCAGCGCGACTCTGTATTCGATAGAGGCATACGCCCAACACAGCGTATGGATATATCATCAAGGCAGAAACCACGCTTTAGAATTACCGAACGCATCGATTACGATCGTCGCCGTTTGGTTGAAAACCGCGAGTGGGTAGACCGCGTCGATCAGCTAACACCAGAGGTGATAGAGTGGCGTAATACTCGCTCAACATACCCAAATAAGTAGTGCTATGAAAGGCTTTATACTCTCTGCAGGTCTTATCGTTGCAATGTTGTTCTGTGGCGTTGATGCCTCGGCACAACAACGCAAAAACGATGAAAAGTACCGCACTCTGCTAATACCATATCCTACCGAGACATTGGCAAAGGAGATGTCTATGTCGCGCCAGCGATATATGCAACCCATAGATGAGTGGGTTGAGGTCGATGGTGTGCTTCGTGGGGAGTTTACATTCCCCTTCTCGTGGCTCGAGCGTCAGGTCTTTATCCGTGTTGAGGGTGTGGCGCGCCCATATGAGGTCTTTGTGAATGGCAAGCGCGCGGGAGGCTCTACAAATGGCTTTGTGGCTACGGAGTATAACATCACGAAGATATCCAAGGAGGATAAGAATAGGGTGGAGTTGCGTATGCTCGATGATGCTGACGTTGCGCCTATAGAGTGCTTTGAGCGTGGAACACCCCGCCCAGTGGCATATATTATATCACAACCGCGCGTGCGCGTGCGCGATATTGCCTATCGAGCAAATATAGACTTTGGCGTTGTAAATGCCGACTTTAGCGTTATAATGCAGAACGAGACTCTTGGCAAGAAGACCTCGCGCCTATATTACGAACTATACCTTAACGATACCATACGCCTCGATGCCGGTCATCGCGATGTGGAACTCGGTATGTATGGTACGGATACTATGCGTTTTGGTGCGCCTGTGCCAGACTCTGTGCTGTGGAGTAGTAATGGTCCCACACACCTGTCATTGCACCTTAAAAACCGTATTGAGGGTCGTGACGTGGAGTTCTATAATGTCGCTGTGGCACTCCGCGAACTTGAGTATGAGCAGGGTGCGTTTGTGGTGAATAAGCAAGTGCGCGATATGGCGTGGTGCGAGGTGTCACCAAATGCCACCATTGCAGACCTTGAGCAACTATATAATAGCGGTACTCGCGCGGTACGCTTTACAGCAGGTGCTGTGAAGGATGATGTGCTGTCGTACTGCGATGCAAAGGGTATATATGTGGCTATAACAGCACCTATAAACTCCTCAAAGTCGGGCGTGTCACGCAAGCGTGGCGGTAACCCATCTAACGACCCAGAGTGGCGTGAGGAGTATGTGGAGCGCACTACACAGATGATATATACTACTAAACGCCACCCATCTGTTGTGGCATACTACCTCGCGGATGATAGCGCAAATGGTATCTGCTTGTACGAAAGTTACCTTGCAGCCAAGGCTGTGACTGATATTCCGGTCTTCTATGAGGACGGCGGAAAGGAGTGGAATAGCGATAATCGTGAGTTTAGATAACCGAAAAGCGAAATCTTTGCCAAATACCCCAAAATTTTTATTAAAGGTTATATAGTTGATTTGCAGGGTGTTGAGTATTGATACTTGCAATGAGGTGAAAAAATATTAAAAAAAAACTCAAAAAATATTTGGTAGATTAAAAAAAGTGTCTTATCTTTGCACTCGCAATCGAAAAGATAGCAAATGCCTCTTTAGCTCAGTTGGTAGAGCACGACACTCTTAATGTTGGGGTCCAGGGTTCGAGCCCCTGAGGGGGTACGAAGAAGACAATCGAAAGGTTGTCTTCTTTTTTTTGTGCCCACACAGGCGAGAACCCTGACTGCGCCTCCCTTCCAGGGAGGTTGGGAGGGTGTAAACAAAACGAGCACACGACTGCCTACTGCAAGTAGCGCAGTCGAGCCCCTGAGGGGGTACAGAAGAAGACAATCGAAAGGTTGTCTTCTTTTTTTGTGCCCACACAGGCGAGAACCCTGGATACGCCTCCCTCTCAGGGAGGTTGGGAGGGTGTAAATAAACGAGCACACGACTGCCTACTGCAAGTAGCGCAGTCGAGTCCCTGAGGGGGTACAGAAGAGAAGAACGATAGTTCTTCTCTTTTTTGTTGCATATCAGAAAGTTAGCCTCTACCCCGCTGTAACCGGCTAACACTCAAAGGGTAAGAAATGTCGCAGTTTGTCGTATGATTGTCGTATGATTGTCGCATTTATGCGACAAATTTACTCGAGAAAATCGCTGACCAGCTCCCAAAAACCATTGACTTGGACCAAATTCGTGACCAATTAGTCATTTTCAAAATAGGTCAGTCGCTAAAAATATATCGCAGCTTGTCGTTTGCATGTGATAAAGTGAGATATTCTCTATAACTTTGTTAAAATGATTTGAAAAAGTTTAAGATAACTTCACTCGCGGGTATTTTGATGTTCTGATAAATAGGTTTATTAGGTTTCTCAACTTCTATAAAATAGTGAGATGTCCATTTTGCATGGTTGCCGCTATATCGACCGCGATTCTCATATACATATGATTCTACCGCAACCTTAACCCCCTCTATAAGCTCCTCTCTTGAATAATCAATATTATCTACTCGACTTGATACATCATTCCAACTGTCATATTCGACTATTATTGTTTGTAGATATATGGGATCTCCATAATGATACGGTATGATTGTTTTGTTACTATTGATACCAACATCATTGATGCCATTCTTATATCCCCATGAATCTCCAACATGGTTATTATATTCCATGTTATTGCTAACAGAAACCACTAGGTTCACAGATTCTAAGTCATATAGGAGTTTATAGTTAGCATCATATTCATCTAATAGTAATTGATACTTGTATTCTGCGAGTTTATTTTGAACATAATAATATCTAAAGTAGGATGGATAAAATCCTAATATAAGAATGCTCAATATAGATAACATAACCACATATCTTCTAAAGTATTTATCTCGCCTGAATTTGTAGGCTTCATTATCTTTGTAAATAGGTTTGTCAACCCATTTATTAATATGTGTATCAAACTCACCCTCGGAAAGCAGATAATCTTTGCAATGATTAAAGTACTCTACTAATTCTGCACTGAGCCTTAAATCCAAAATGTTTTCAACTTTAGAACTCGAAATTATACTTGATAGAAATCTTCGATTTTGCTCCTTATCTATAGCTTTAAGAATATCAAAGATATTTTTATAACCGCATATAATTTTTTCTGTATAGGTCCTAAAAACAACAAACTTTTTCTCCTCCTTATACTCATAAACCGCAGAGCGATTCTCTCCATATTTATAATATTGTAAAATCTTATCAGGATACAACGAAACGGCATTTTTTACAAGATCATAGTAAACGGAGATATATGTATTTAATCGAATGTAATAACTAATATTTGGATAAAAATATTCAGAATATTTATCATACGATGTGTAGATAAGAGAAGAGTATAATTCTTTAGCGGCGGACTTACTATCAATTTTGCGATGAACTGCAACAAATGGAAAAAGTTGCTCTAGTGCTTTAATATTCCTTATCAATTTTATATGTATAGCTAATCTAGTTAAGAGGGATATGATAACTATAATTGCAATAATGATTAAAAGGTGATAATCTTGTTTAATATCTAGATTACCCCAAATAAAAATTCCGATGATTATTAAAATAGGAAGATAAGCAATAGCGCAGATATAATCCACAACCTTCCATATTGCTGTGAGTTTTGACAGTATTATATCTTTAGGTGAGAAATCTATATTATCTACAGGACAAGGAATATCATTTCCTTGAAGTACAGATTCTTTCCACTGGTGAATTTCATCTATAAATTTTACATCATCAATAGTTACCTCATTTAACACCCTCTTTTGAATGCGCTTTGAGAATGATGTAAGATTTAACCCATTAGTATTGAATAAATATTTTTCAGCAAAAGGAAATTTCTTAATGTGATTTATTTTTATCATGATAGTAAATTTAAATACCAACACTCCTTTTGCAAATTTACATATTATTATTGAAAAATCATTGAGTTATGTTATAGTATTTACATATTGCTCAATTTTAACATGATTTTGCCCTACTCGCACTAGTGCCCGCCACGGTCGCCATAGCGTCAGAAGCATCCCTGGGGTAGGTTTCGTATGTTTCGCCCTAGTCCGCCATAGCTTTTGCCCTGGTTTACCATAAAAAGCAAGAGTCACCCCTTCCACAGACACTTCTGGTAGCGATTTTTAGTATGGATTTACCATAGAAAGCAAAAGAATGCCATAGAATTACCCTTTGTTACGAAATAAAGACGGTAGTGTCGAGCAGATAGTTTCGGATTAACTTGATACTTCCAATAGGTTGAAATTACTATATTTGTGCTACTAAAACGAATCTTTATCATCCAAAATTAGCGATGCGACCTTTTTACTCGACTATAACTAAACCATAGTTGCAAAAACGGTCTGTGTTGGCACACAACGCATTACCAGAACGACCTGAAGGGTACAGAAGCGAGAAACGAAAGTTTCTCGCTTTTTTGTTGCATATCAGAAAGTTATCCCCTATTCCGCTGTAACCCGCTAACACTCAAAGCATATAGTTGTCCTTCGTTTCATTTTACGCTCTTCAGGTAGTCCGACTCGAATATATCTACTGGTGCTACGGTATATTGCTCCATAGTGATGCCTCGCCTTCGCATAGTACTCTCTAATTGAGGTATTTTGTCCGTACATAGGATAAGGTAATCATCCACCTTTTTAGGCTCACAGAGCTTTATGCCAAGCTGATTTAGGTAGATATCATAGACTAACTCCGAACAGTAATAGATGTCGTTATCAAAGCTAAATGCCAAGTCGTAAGTCTTACCCAAGTAGTGAGCATATTCGATTTTGATATTCTCCTTATCGCTTCGTTTCAACCAATATTTGCTATCCTTGCCACGAGCGATAAACTTATCCAATGGTGTCAAAACTAATGTTCGTAGTGTCTCCAAAACGTATGGCTCGCCATCTCTCATCACGATAACTCCGCAGTGGGTAATCTTCGATTGTGTGGCAATCTGGATAAGTGGTGACTGCGACGACTGCGATGTGTGGAAGATTATATCTCCCTCACGCACATCTGTAATAGGTGCATCCTGCGCTGATAGAGGCTCAATTAGCCACGAGCGGAATAGCGATGCTACACAAACAATCACAATACCCAAAACTGCAAACACTATCTTAAAAAACTTTTTCATAATTTTATCTATTTACTTCTGTGTTAACTGCTTCATCACACGCTTATGGACAATCCAAATAATGATAAGAACAAGACCCCAGATAAGAAGTGTTTGAATGTATAGGAAGAGGAAAACTATTATGAAGATGCCTTCATCTTCACTGATTAAATAGCCCACATGGGCTTGATCCTTGTAGATTGCACAGCCCACCTCATATAGTCCATCAGCTCCACCATTATCCGTATATAGATAATATCCCTCTAATTCGTTTTTGCTCCAATGTCCGCTATCCTCAACACATCTACGCTCCATCTCTGCAATGCACTCCTCGGAAATATTCTCTGAGAACAGTGCGTGATATCCGTAGAAGTCCCAACCTGATGTACCTCTATCGAGGTTGTCCTCATATTCACTATCAGTTATATCAGGAAGGCGTAGGTTGACAATAGCGCCTAATTTATCGGGATCGGTAGCCAAATCGTGGTGCGAAGGCCATACTATGCACCCTGTGATGATAACAAATGCTACAGCCCACGCCCACACGTAGATTTTTGTTGACTTTTTCATATTTTACTCGTATTACAATCCAAAGATTTTATCAAACTCGGCTTTTGTGTAGTTCTCCACAACTACTGAATGTCCAGCGTAGCTAAACTTAAGATTAGTTGCTCCGTTGCCCTTAATAGGAGTAATCTTTACACCTGCGTATGTAAAGCTCTTGCCCGACCTCTCGATGCGTGATGAGATATCTGCATAGCTGTCCACGCAAAGCTCTTTAACCCTTTGCGGCATAAGGTTGTAAATTGTGGCTAATGTTGCAGTGTCGAAGTCAATATTTTCCCCAAGACCAGAGATAGAGGCTGTTACAGAGGATGTGTAAGACTCTGATGCGCTTGAATCGACAACAGTTGCAGAGATACCAAATACGGTTACAAGTGAAAGTGCTGCAATAAAAAATACCTTTTTCATAGTTGTGAAATTTAAGAGTTATTAAATTGTTTTCACTCTATAATGTCGCAACGATGAAAAGGTAACCGCTTTGAGAGCGAATAAAAGTATATTTTGTCGTTCTTTGTTGTAATAAGACATCATCTACTTCCGCTAACGAATTGTCTCAGCAATGGGCAGTACAGCGAAGTACAGCCCATCGCCTTGAAATTCGCCGAGCGTCGTATTTAATGTCTTCTAACAACAAATTTGCTTGCCCTCGAAATGCTCATTTACGCTTAGTAAACTCCGCTTTTTCGGACTTCGCAAACCTAAAACGATATCTGTTAGTCTCTATTAATTAGATTGTTAGAAATATTGAATTATCTGATGCGCCCAACCCAATGGATTGGTAAGAATTTGTATTGGATATTCCCAAAATACTCTGGTTAAAGCATTGAGTACACCACCTTTAGGCGTGGCAAGTATAAGCGATATGACTGCAAGGTGTGTGAATGAGATATAGACAATAGATCTTGCAATACCGCAGTTTTTGATATCCGACTGTGTGAAGCGCGTCTGCTTGATGAACGTGTGGACGTGGAAAGCGTATGTAAATGCAATCAGCGCATCGAATATTATCATATAGTGAGCATCGCCCGCAAAGCGGAACGGAAATAGCATAAAGGTATATATCGGTATGCAATAGGGTGATAGGGTGATGGCTAAATGTCCAATTGGATGAGAATTATATACAACGCGACACTCTCGACCCTTGACTATAAATTCGTAGATTTTTCGAAAAAATAGCAGAGCGACTAACGTGTGGGTTAGTTCGTGCGTGAATTTGCGAAACCAATCTAAATTATGTCCAAGGCGTAGGGCTTTAAGAACTATAGCAAAGAATATGTAGGCAATGAAGCCTGCGAAGAGACCCGCATAATTGCCAGGTATTCTCCATCCTAATAGTCCGATACGTTGGCACATATCCACCGCATTTGTCATAAAGGAGGTAAGAAGTACTCCCAAGAAGAGTGGTGTTGATATGCTATATATAACCGTCGTTGCTATATGCCAAACCCTATAAAGTCTATCGCCCATTATCGCTTTGTATTATCCTCGTCAATATCCAAGGCTACTATGCGGACATTGTTATCTGCATAGAACTTCTCATCCTCCAATAACTCTCTGAGGGAGGCTCTCTCTACAGCATTGCGTACAGCATCCTCGGCAAACTCATCGCTTTCGATAAGTTGTGTTGCTATATCCTTGAACTTGTTCATACACTTACTCTTTTTAGTTTTTGCAGAATCGGCATTGCGCATACCCAAGATGCTTGCTATATCATCCATCGACTTACGCTCCCAGTAGAAGTATTTAAGCAACGCCTTGCACTCGGCAGGTAGTAGGTCAAAGACTCTATCTATAAAGTCATCCTGCTCCTGTTGCTTATCCTCTGTGCTGATCTCCGCCTCCTCTTTATGTCGGTTAAGCGAGATTGTAACCACCTTGTCCGATGCTATAGGTCTTATTTTTCGAAGATGGTTGCTTGTCTTTCGCTTGCCTATCTCCACAAGATAACTGAACAGCGCACCCTCGCGCGACACCTCCACATTACCACTCTTGACCTTCTGCATAAGCACTATTAACGACTCTTGGAAGATATCGTCAATATCCTCATTCGAGATTTTGCTGTATGAAAATTCTTGTGCAATAATCGATGAAAA
>JAGCKG010000043.1 GCA_017647625.1 Alistipes sp.
GAATGGACTATCGAGTCAGGTGAGATGACAGCAAGTCTTAAACCACGTCGCAGCAAGATTATGCAAAACTACGCCGACTTGGTAGAAAAGATTTATGCTGAGTAAAGACCACAAGACTACAAGACCACAAGACTACAAGATAGGGCGCTGCTGTTAAAGTGGCGCTCTTTTTTTAGGATTTCAGGATTTCTGGGATTGAGGGATTAGAGGTGCAGAGGGATTAAAGGGATTAGATGATCTCGCGTAGAGACGCACGGACGTGCAACTTTGGGTTTCAGGATTTCTGGAATTCAGGGATTGAGGAATTGAGGAACTATAATAATATCATTACGAACTTCATTACTCCATCACTAAAAAAAGTTCAAAAGCTCAAACGCAGTTCTGTCGCGTCTTCGACGCTTTAATTTTTTTATCATTGTTTTGCAGGGACTCCGTGTTTCACACTACATCGCCTGCCTGGGAACTGACGTTCCTTCGGAACTGTTTCAGGAGTTGAAAGTTTCTCGCAAAGTATCGCAAAGTAAATCTCTGCGTCTCTGCGAGAGTTTTTTTAGTTAGGAATGAGGGGGTGAAGAGTTAAGGGTATCTGGCCATTATCCTATTCAAACGCCAAGACCGCACAAAAGCGAATGGATAACTTGGAGAAAGCCGATATCCGCTGCAAACTCACATGCTACAATGGAGGGTGCATCGAGTTTCTTGGCTACACTCCCGAAACCGAGGCTCTACTCGAAAAGGAGCGTCAGGAGGTTATTGTTGCTCATCAGGCGTGGCAGGCGAAGCAGGTGCAGACGGCAAAAAAAGTCGGTTATCCTGAAATTTTACTCTGGGCAACCGACTTTAATAGTTCTGTTATAATCAGTATCGTATTTCTTTCAAATCGACCAAATCATTATATAATCTCGTGTGCATCTGCTTGGTAATCTCTCGATAAGATTTCTGTTTCTCTTTTGGGAGCATCAAAACAATTTGCTCACGCACTTCTCGCCAATTTGTTAGAGCAGTTTCATAATAGCGAAGCATCTCTGCAATCTTGTCAAAATCAAAGCGTCCATCGGTACGTTCACGAGCATAGTCATAATCTTTTTCTGCCCAGTCGGAAACCATCTCTTCGACAACCACATCATCTTGAGCCTTAGCTTTGAAGTAAGAAAGTAACTTCTCAAACTTCTTGACTGAGATGGTTTTTGCATCACTGCAGAATGGCTTCCAATCGTAAGACCAATAGATGTCCCGTTCTATCTCGAGTTCTGCAATGCGGTTATTTGACCAAATCTCGAATGTGCCGTTTAAGTCCATTGATAGTGCTGAATATTCGGCGGCAGCATAGGTGTAAAAGTACATAATACCGTTAACTGCATTATTCAAGTCGAACCACTCCGTAAACTCGCGGTAGTAAAGAGCCCTCAACTGTACATCCCAATTGCTATCCTCATCATAGTCATCAATAAACTCTATAAGGCGCCAATATGTATAGACTGCTTTGTAATGTTCGAGGATTGATTCTACATAACTTGCGGTATTCATCTCAGGCTGATTACCTACATTGTATATATTGATAAGTTCTTCAATAGCATTGGCTGCTGCATCAACAGATCCAATCTTACGACCGAGGCGAGTGTTATACTCCTCGACACTCTCATTCATCGCCAACATCCAAGCCCAATCGTCATCGGCGGTCTGAACTAACTGAACCATCTGCATCATTCGGTTCATCAACCAATATGCGTGTAGGTCTTGCGATTGAAACTCGGTATCGTCCGAAAACCAGAAGTGGCCTACGCTGTCGGCAACTGCCAACATCTCCTGTTTCTTCTGTTCAATAGCCGTAGCATTGGCAGTATAATCACTACCAACGCTATCAACATTAGGAGTTATGCTCATCCCATTTCCATTTGCTGCATTTGTACAACAGGATGCAAAGAAAAGAGCAACAACAATAGAGTGTAACAAACATTTCATATCTTCAATATCTATTTTTAGAAACTACATTACCTTGCGTATCTACCAAATACCAATCGTAGCTTTCTGAATCTTGTACCTCAAACAAATCCTTTGAGAGCATATTGATATCCGAATAGAGAGCGAGAGTAATCGGCTTGCCTGTGATACGATTCATACATAGTATTGTAAAAAGTCCATTCATTTCTTTAGAGTTAGAGATTTGTATTACTTATCATCTTCATCAAAGAAGTTCTCATTGGCTTCTGCTGCGCTGAAATCCGGCTTTGCCATACAACAATAAAGGCGCTCACGACTTCTATTCACACGATCTGTCATAACTTGAGTACCGGCAGATGTCGTCTCAAAGTTCATTACATTGGTGATGGAGATAGTTGCAGCAACAGCCTCAACATCTTGATTAGCTCCGATGTAGGCAAATACCCAACCTTTGGCTTTGAGTTCATCAACAAGAGCCTTGATAGCCTTGCCGCTATACTCTTTAGATGCGTTCTCATAACCATCGGTTACAACCGTCACAAGCACCTTGTCATCCTCAGCGACCTTCTTGCGAAGCGCATTCAGCGAAATACCCATTGCATCGTACAATGCGGTGCAACAATCTGGCTGATAGGTTTCTGCCGTAAGTTCTTTGATCTCATCCACAGGAACACACTCATAGACGGTCTTTACATCATCGTTAAAGGTTACAAGGCTCACATAATGCTCCTGGTCATCGTGCTTCTTTTGAGCCGAACGAATGGTTTGGATAGTTTCGTTTACGCTGTCAATAGCCTCTTTCTTGATGCTCTGCATAGAGCCACTCTCATCAATGATAATGAGATTGAAAATTCTTGTTTTCATAGGATTTTATTTATTAAATTGTCTTTGTTTGATATAATGCTCTTTCTGCAATTGCAACAGCCTTTTCATCAAGTTTCGATTGCTTTATCATTCCCCATATTTGTGCAATAACAACCGGTGAGAAGATGCACATAGTGATAA
>JAGCKG010000044.1 GCA_017647625.1 Alistipes sp.
GCTAATTTTGAAGTATATTTCGAGTAGATATTTCATCTCTTGCGAAGGCGCAATGCGAGCATTGTAACTGAGGAAAGATGAGATATATGCCGAAATAAATTCAAAAGTAGCCGAAAAGAATCTATCTTAAATAAAATAACACTTTTGCTAATTTATAGAACATACCTTAATTTTAAACTAATCATAACAACGTAAGGAATATGGAGATTTGGATTTATTGGGTTATCGCAGCCCTACTCCTCTTTATCGTGGAGATGTTTACTGCGGGATTGGCAGTTATCTGCCTATCGATTGGATGCTTAGGTGGTGCTATAGCCGCTACGGCGGATGCATCAATAGAGTGGCAATTAAGCATCTTTGCCATTGTATCGTTTATAGCACTTATCGCTGTAAGACCACTGCTTAAAAGAGTATTCTACAAGGGTGGCGAGAAGGTCGCTACAAATGTATCAGCAATGGTGGGTAAGCACGGTGTGGTATGCGCTGATATCAATGGCGATGACGAGCAGGGTCGCGTGATGATTGAGGGCGTAGACTGGCGCGCTATAACCGCGGATGATGAGCAGTTACCAAAGGGTACTCGCGTGGTTGTGGTAGCAATAAATAGTGTTGTTTTAACCGTTAAAAAACTATAACTTAAACTTTTACGATTATGAGTTCATCATTTATTATTTTCCTTATCATTGCTATCATAGCAGTGATATACGTGCTTAAGGGCTTTAAGATTGTGCCACAGTCCGAGACTCGCGTTGTGGAGCGTTTGGGTCGCTATGACAGAACACTTCAGTCGGGCATCAACTACCTATTTCCTATCATCGATCAGGCACGCGAGGTTATCCAGCGCGACGAGATAAAATATGGTGACGGCACAAAGAGCGTAGTTATGCGCACCACATCACGCATCGATCTACGTGAGCAGGTGTACGACTTTGATAAGCAGAGCGTTATCACAAAGGATAACGTCACCACAACAATCAACGCACTACTCTACTTCCAGATTGTAGACCCAGTGAAGTCGGTATATGAGATTGACAACCTTCCAAACGCTATCGAGAAGCTTACACAGACCACCTTGCGTAACGTCATCGGCGAGTTGGAGTTGGACGAGACCCTAACATCACGCGATACCATCAACTCAAAGTTGCGCATCGTGCTTGACGAGGCTACAAACAAGTGGGGTGTAAAGGTTAATCGTGTTGAGTTACAGGACATTACACCTCCAGAGTCAGTTCGTCGAGCTATGGAACAGCAGATGCAGGCAGAGCGTGAGCGTCGTGCCAAGGTTTTGGAGGCAAGAGGTCAGAAGGAGGCTATGATCTTGCAGTCTGAAGGTGAGAAGGAGTCGCAGATTAACCAGGCAGAGGCAGAGAAGCAGACACAGATTCTAAAGGCACAGGGCGAGGCAGATGCAAGAATCTTGCAGGCTTCAGCCGAGGCAGAGGCTATCCGCAAGGTAGCAGAGGCTATTGCCGAGTCGAAGACCGACCCTGCAACATATATGCTTCTTATGAAGTATGTAGACACACTCAAGGAGATTGGCTCTGGCGAGCAGGCAAAGACCGTATTCCTTCCATTCGAGGCAAGCAACCTCGTTGGCGCACTCGGCTCTCTTACCGAGTTACTACCCAAGAAGAAGGAGTAAC
>JAGCKG010000045.1 GCA_017647625.1 Alistipes sp.
CATCCTGCTCATTGTACTCAAATAGTGGCGTATCACTACTATCTGTATTCCAATTGTGGTGCATACCTGCCAAAACGATACAATCGTAGAGCATTCTATCTGCCGCCATAAGCCACTGCTTATCCTCCGATTTGAAGAGAGCAAGCCAGTACCCCAATCCTCTATTAGACGAATTATCCGCCTCATATGTCGCAGAATACAAAAGAGTTATATAGATATCTCCTTCTGCCGTTTCACCCCTTCTCTCTTTATCGAGCAACTGCTCAAGACAGTCTTCAGGTTTTTTTATAACATCCCAAAGACTCCAAGGTCTTTCCCAAGGCACCAACCCTTCAAGAGCCAAATCTACAAGCCACTCTCCCTCACCATTCTTCATCACGCAGAATGTCTCTATTTCGTGGACATTGTCCATCATAATGTGTTTGTATGAGTAGATAGTCGTCTGCGCCATCTTCTTGCTCAACTGGACAATAGTGTCGTTGCAGAGATCCTCCTCCGACATATGGTCATATTCCCAGCGTAGTTCCATTTCATCCTCATTACATCTAACATCAAAGCCCAGCTGCTTAATAAATGGAATGTTGGCCACCAACTCACCAAAGCTCTCCTTTTCGCAATGAATGCAAACAAGCCAAGGCTCTACATCAACCAAAACGCCATCCTTCGATATCATCTCCCACTGGATGCACGGACCATCGCCCGTCCCTCGAAACGTTAGTTTCATATCGGGGAAATGTGCAACGACCTCCTTAATCATCTCCTCAGCGAGTTTTACTTTGTCGCTATCTATATCTTCATAACGAAATCCCCAATCATAGAATTCCAAACCACTACAATACTCTTCCGAATACAACTCAAGATTGTATCGCTTGTATAGTTCCTTTGCATATTCGTTAATTTTAGCTGTTTCGTCGACACTTTTCGCGCGCAACGACAAACTCCAAAGCACACTCATAATTCTCCGTTGTTAATCTATATTCTTTCGTAGATACAAAAATACGCCAATTGTTATTATAAACGCTACTATGGCAACAAGTAAGTCAGAACTTATATATTCGTAGAAACCAGGTATTAGCTCTGCTGCCACAAAGACCGCAACCGAAAACAGTATTATAACAGCAGTCATTATCGCTGCAGTATTGTTTATTTTCTGCTCTTCCTCCTCACTTTCGTACTCCTCCTCCCAACCTAATCGACGTGGTAGGTAGAACATCAATAGTTCTATGATTAGATATACAACCATAAATATAGCAAAGAAGATGAGCGGCACCAATACACCTTCGACACCCATCTGCGACTCTAACACAGCAAGAGCATCAGGCTTAAGTCCTATTAGAAGGTAGATGCCAATACCGAGTACAGCCGACGAAACCGTATTAAATAGTAGACGCCTGCGAACAAACTTTTTAGGCTCTTTCTTGCCTTTATATGGCGATGCGATATCTTTTATCAGGCTGGGAAAACATAGTACAAGGCAGATGATAAATGTTACATACATTGCCTTGTTGCTCAAATTGCCATACTTAAAGTCAAAATATCCACAAACCAAGCAGATAACTGTGAATATTACAAACAAAATCGCTCTAATTATTCTCCAAATTTTCATAGTTGGTATTTTTTTTATTTTAAAAGTATTTTCCCTCGTCATCGTGGAGTTCGCAGTCCAGCACCTCACCATCCTCGTAATATTCGGTGAGGGAGTAGAAGTGGTCGTAACCCACGAAGAAGCTCAATACCTCCGCAACCAAAGAGTTTGCGTCTGTGCGCTCCTCGATGCGTAGCACGCCATCGGAGTAGTCAAACTCAATCTGCGTATTGAAGCCCAAAGCGTTGTGACTCTTCGCAAAGTGCGACTCCTTGAAAATGTTGAATACTCGCTCGGCAGCCTCGCCATCAACCACGAATTGCGAGCGTGTCGAACAATTAGGTTTTGCAGTCAATGGCTCAACCAATTCGCCCTTATTGTTGATAACGCCACGCTCTCGGCCTATGCGCACCTCGGCAACGCCATCTTTGAAAAAGCCGATGGAGTCGTACTTGATAGGGGTAAGTTCGTTGCCCTTGGTGTCGATAAGACCCTCCTTATACACATTTGAGGCAGGCCCAAAACCACCCATAACGACAATCGCCACTCCATCTACCGCCTGACGCACGTGTGCGTAGCGTGAAGGTATGGTTGTGATAACGCCCTCGCTATCCATAAAGCGCCATCTGCCACAATCGACGAGCGAGCGTAGGCGCAGAAGACCGTCGCTATTCTCCAGCCACGCAATCGTAACCTCGTGAGGCTCCTCCAACCCAAGGAGCGCCTCACGCTGCTTATCGGTGAGTTTCTTGATGTTCTTTGTCCTTATGGCTTGACATCCAACGAGTGAGAACATACTCCCAAACTCGGCATAGATACCCTCTCCAATATTATTGTCCATAGTTATTTCTTTGTCTTCTTCTCGGGTGCGAGTTCTACGATTTTGTCGTGCAACTCTTCGGGCAGACGTTTCTTGTAATAGTCGGCCTTCCCCGCAGGAACATTGATTGCGGCGAGTGCTGAACATTTATCAAATACTTGTAATTCAATCTTATTCACACCAATAGGCAATGTTAGCGTAGTTAGTGAAGTACAATCAGCGAAAGCACGCCCTTCAATTTTACTTACGCCTTTAAGTATTACAATACTCTCAAGCGAGGTACAACCTCTGAACGCCTCCCATCTAATCTTTGTTACTGACCCGGGAATTATAATACTCTCAAGCGAGGTGCAACCGCCGAAAGCACCATTGTCAATCTCCGTTACCGACTCGGGAATGGAGATACTTTTGAGCGAGGTACAACCATAGAAAGCTCTAAATGCAATATTCGTTACAGACTCGGGAATTGTGACACTCTTAAGCGAGGTGCAACCAAAGAAAGTACCCTCATCAATCTTCGTTACCGAATTGGGAATTATAATACTCTCGAGCGAGGTGCAATCAGAGAAAACGCAAAATCCAATTTCTGTTACCGAATTGGGTATTGTGATACTCTCAAGCGAAGTGCAACCATTGAAAGCGTACTCTTCAATCTCCGTTACTGACTCGGGGATTGTGATACTTTTGAGCGAGGTGCAAACTTCGAAAGCTCTTTTTCCAATCTCCGTTACAGACTCGGGGATAACAGTTGTTTTGAAACCTTGAATTAAAGTGTTTGTCGTTGTTTCGATGATGGCATTACACCCCTCACGAGAGTCATACACAGGGTTACCATCTGCTACTACAATACTCTCAAGCGAGGTGCAGCCAGAGAATGCAAAATAGCTAATATGCGTTACCGAATTAGGTATTGTGATACTTTTGAGCGAGGTGCAACCAGAGAAAGCCCAATCTCCAATTTCTGTTACCGAATTGGGTATTGTGATACTTTTGAGCGAGGTGCAACCTCTGAAAGTCCAATCTCCAATTTCTGTTACCGAATTGGGTATTGTGATACTCTCAAGCGAGGTGCAACCTTCGAATGCGTGATTACCAATATTCGTTACCGAATTGGGTATTGTGATACTCTCAAGCGAGGTGCAATTTATGAATGCATCATCTACTATCTTTGTTACAGACTCGGGGATAACAGTTGTTTTGAAACCTTGAATTAAAGTGTTTGTCGTTGTTTCGATGATGGCATTACACCCTTCACGAGAGTCATACATAGGGTTACCATCTGCTACTACAATACTCTCAAGCGAGGTGCAACCGCCGAAAGCACCATTGCCTATCTCCGTTACTGACTCGGAAATTATAATACTCTCAAGCGAAGTGCAACCAGAGAAAGCGACACATCCAATTTCTGTTACCGAATTGGGAATAGTGATACTCTTAAGCGAGGTGCAACCAGAGAAAACGCCATCTCCAATTTCTGTTACCGAATTGGGAATAGTGACACTCTCGAGCGAGGTACAACCTTTGAATGCATCCTCTCCAATCGAAGTAACGCTGTCAGGAATTGTAACACTTGTCAGGCTTCTACAATCATAGAATGCTTTCCTTCCAATCGAAGTTACGCTATCTCCAATAGTTACACTTGCAAGGCTTTTGCAACCAGAGAATGCCTCATTTCCAATCTCAATTACGCTATTACCAATGGTTACACTTTTAAGATATTTACAACGCTCGAACGCCCCCTGTCCAATCGAAGTAAAGCTGTCGGGAATTGCGACATTTGTCAGCGACTTGCAACGATTAAACGCGTATTTTTCAATCTCTGTTGTTCCAGTTAGAAGAATGATAGCAACGCCATTCTTAACTACATATTTTGCCATAGGTCTATTCGTTAGTCAATTGCGGTGACTCGATTTTTGTCATCTGCGGCTATCTTGCCAATATTTACCTCCGCAAAGTCCTCGGCAGAAAGTGCAGTTGGTAACAAATCGGGGTGGCACAAATCGGGATTATATGTATTTCCTCTTGTAATATCTCTCAATGACCAACAACCGACCACTCCTACTACAACGTGGTTTATAGACTCAACAATCTTTGCCAAACTAATCAACACATCCTCGTCAGCTGAATTGAGTAAGTCCTCCAAACCAGCATCCTCTAATTTGCTCAAGAGACCATTCAAATCATCTTCAGTATAACGATCCTTACCACATTCTGGGTTTGGTAATGTTTCACACAACTCGTATAACTTACTCCATACTTTATGTGCAAAAAGATACAATGCACGCAATGTGAGATAGTATTGTAAATTGAGTTGTGCATCTCGAGATTTTACAAGCTCCTCAACACTGTTTGCTAAACGCTTTTTCCATTCGGGCAGAACTTTTACTATCTCGTTTTGTATATTCCTCAAACGATCCTCTTGGTTACATACTCGCTCCCACAATTCAGGATAATATATCTCCATAATTTTGGGAGTTGTCAAAACCTCACACTCTTTGCTCATAATTAGTCTCATATCATTTAGTTTTTAGGTTTTTGCTCTATTTTTACCGATACACTTAACAAATTTAAGAATTATTTGCGGAATATCAAAAGGTTGAGCAGATTATATAGCCCAACTAGTTCCAGTCGCGCCAACTGAGTCCTCGCTTAATCTCGACATAACATCCGCTCCTTAGATGTTCGGCAAGTACGGTTGGTTTCTTCCAATTTATATCGCGTGTTACACCTCCACCCAACGAGCGTTTCACTTCATAGACATATCCACAAATCACCACCTCTCGGAGATTGACAAACTCCTCAAAAGCATCGCCTGTGACTCCCTCGACATTTTCGGGAATAGTAACCTTTGTGAACTCTGCACAGTTATCAATATCGGCAAAAAGCGACTTGGTAATAGTCTTACCCTCGAATATTACTGTGCGATAATCATCGTCATTTTCCAGCAAAATTGAAGGTTTCTTTGAAAGCACCAAAGCCATAATACTATCTTTTTAACGGTTTTTACTCATTCTTCTTTCACGAAGCACCTCTTCGTGTATCTCCTCCTCTGCACGGGCAGTCGAGACTGTAGCTATAACAACTCCTGCTAGGATTATCAGCACAGACACCCAATAAGAGCCGACAAAGTCAATATCGAACAACGACCAGAAATCGTCAAGAGTGTCTGCCGCCATAAGCACAACGCCTATAAAGCCCATAATCTTCAAAAATCTCATAGTCTATAAAGTTTTAATTTTAGGGAGGTTCTAAAAATTAGGTCGAGTTGATTTTGTGGGATATTTCGAATATATTCGTTATCTATTTCGAGCGCGCAATGCGGGCATTGTAAGTGAGAAAAGATAAGGAAGATAACGAAATAGGCACAAAAGCAACCGAAATATAAAATACAACCTCCTATTGTTAAACTTAATTTGCTAATTTATAGAACATCCCTTTAATCTAACCACACGAGGCGCTTAAAGAACTCAACCCAGAAATCGCGTACATCCCTGCGCTTCATTTTTCGGACGCTCGCGTAAAAGCTCGGAAACCATTCTTCGGCCCTTCGAACACCTAATGGTTTGGTCGAACCAATGACTATCCAAATCATAAAAGTAAATGCAGGGATGAGAACAAACCAAGAGGTAATTAGGTCATCAAGATTCTCCTCTAATGTTCCCGCTTTACATATTAGCCAAAAGAGCAATACGAATACTATGGTCGCAACTATCCAACCTCCGTTTATCCACGGGCGATATTGGCGACGCCTTTCAAGTATGGCAACAACGCCCAAAGGATTTCGCTTGGCGTTGCACCACCACAACTGCGTAAAGTATGCTCCCATTCCTACTGAAAGTATCCAAATTTTTGTGGTAGACCATCCCAGATAGTATCCGAGCAAAGCAGTAAGACCTCCTGCCACAACCATCAAAAAGAGGTGAAAAAAGAGCATACGCCTATCACTCCTAAAGTTTTGCTCGTCGACCTCCATTTTTGCCCGCCAAGACCTCTGAAAAGCCTCCATCTTCTCCTCATCTGTCATCTCCGGTTCCTTTGGCTCGACTATTTTCTTCTTGGCTCTGCTCTTCCAACTATGCTCGGCAACCAACTCTCGCTCGGCATTATAGACCACGATATTGACCTTGTTATCCACAATCTCCCACTCGTTGTATGGAGCCTCCTTGATAATCTCTCGGCCCTCGTGTTTGAGTATCGCCTTTACAAGGTCGGTAGCATCTTCGTAGTCGTCGGGGTCGAAGTCGTAGGTAGTGACCTTCAAAATCTCGTGGTCGTCAGGGTCGAACGACGCATCGAGGGTGACACCTTCGGCATCGAAAGTGTAGAATTTGAGTTTGCCATCAGCATAGGTGTAGGCAAGGGTTTCGCGCTCGACAACGCCATCCTCATCAACCGTATCATAGGAGATAAGCATCAAAGCATCCTCCAAATCTTCAAATGTTAGATTCTGTTTCATATCGTATGTTATTTGTTCTCTATCGTTTTAGGTAGTCTGCAATGCCCTGCATAAACTCCTTGACCACAGGGGTATGCTCCTCAATAGTCTCTTTCGTTTTATTGCCAAGTTGCTCCGCCTTCACTCTTAATGTAACCATATCTTCGCTAAAATTACGGTTGCTAAGAGAGTCTGTCCAGGCTATAATCCTCTTCTGCACAGCGGTTGAGTCGTGTCTATACACAACCGACTCATCCGATACTATTACACTGTTAGATGCCATAACTTGCACCATACAATATAGACTAAAAAATGCAACTACAAGTATACAAATCGCACGTTTCATAGACGAGTATTCAAGTTATCTATATATAAAAATAGAAACTTTTCGAAAAATTTCAAAAAAATCAGCAACTTTATTTTTAGGTATATATCTAAATAGTTGGTAATCAATTATTAGGCGATTGGTTATTTGTGTGACAATAACTGAATCTATATCGCAATATGGGCATAACGCTGTACGATCGCCTCGACCATCATTATCACACCAATTAATGACATCTTCAGGTTTGAATAACTTGCCACAGTGGAAACATCCACACTGTACGCTGGCATAAATCTGCTTTTCATTACGAAAAGTACTACGATGAAGCACGTAGAGTAGGACTTTTAAATCTTCTTTAGTCATAATTTAAGGCAACTATATACTTTAATCTTGTAAATTCTTTTTTTATCAAGTTTTTCGTATATTTGTAGCAGGAGTTCAATTCACTTGGATATGATAGATTGGAGTAAGATATCTGATATTTGCAAATATGTCGTAGATGGCGACAATGCAAAGAGAGTTTACGATGTTTTGCGAGAGTCGTATGTCGGCACAAACAGGAAATTGCCGTCATCGAAGGGTGAGCAAGAGTATCAAATAGAGTATTGCTACGAAGATGAAGTACTCTACATAGAGGAACACATCGCTGGAGGGTCAGGTGGTTATGTCGATGAACTCATTTCATTCCTAATTCCCTTCGATAGTTACTATGCATTCCACGAACGTAGCAATGATGGCGTACCGATGTCCTATGAGGTTAGAGATGATGAGGGCAAATACTTTGTACGCCCATCTGAATGTGAGAAGATTATGATAGGAGAAGAACAGAATAATGATATACCATTTTAACTATTAGGAGGATATATTATGGCTAATGACCGTTACGGAGATATAAAGATTATAATTGATGGTGACAACGCCAAATGGATGTACGACGTAATCGTGAACTCGCGCGTCTACAAGGAGTTTCCCAATAGTCTAAAGTTGAACTACCGCGAGAATCTTCTACTTATAGAGGAGAGTTGGTGGGGTTATTCAGAGCTCTATGATTTTATTCTCCCATTCCTTCTCGGCGACGACTACTTCTATATACAACACACTGGGACTGATGACTCGTGGGAGACCAACTACAAGAATGGCAAACACTTCAAGCGAGGAGCCTTTTACCATAGTATTAGAGTATCCGAGTTAGAGCAAGAAGTGCAAGATAATAAGATTACATATGAGGAGTACCTAAGCAGGTATCGTACGCAGGAGGCAGAGGTGATGAAGGACTTCTATACTCTATCACCAGAAGAGCAGATCGACTTCTGCATAGCACACAAAGATAAAATCATCTTCTCGGTGTACGAGATTATCAACGGCGAGTTACGACTAACACACTATGATGATTGATACTATTGTCACTATTTTTGAACGGACTATTACTTATCCCGGTTATTGATAATTAGGATCTTTCCTTTAATTTTGTAAGAGTATAATAACACATCGAAATATATGCATACTAATAAACTACTAACCAAATCGCTATTTACAACATCGCTTGGCTGTCCGCGCAAACTATACTACGCCACACATAAGGAGTATGTTAATGCCAATGATGGTAACGACTTCCTGCGCTCGCTTGCCGAGGGCGGTATTCAGGTGGGTGCATTGGCCCGACACTACTACTTCTCAAAGTACAACACCTTCTCGCAACACTACATCAAAGCCAAAGATACAGCAAAGGCTTTGGAAGAAACACGTTTGGCTATGCAGGAAACAAATGTCGTGATTGCCGAGGCAGCATTTGAGTGGAATGGTTGTTTGGTGCGTGCCGATATTTTGGTAAAGCGAGGCTCTACAATTGAACTTATCGAGGTTAAGTCGTCGTCGCTACACAAGAAGGATGAAGATAAGATTACTGAACCTACAAAGAAGAACGAGGTAAATAGTTCATACCGAGACTACATATACGACTTAGCATTCCAGAAATATGTAATTCAGAATGCTCTCAACACCGATGTACACGGATACCTGATGCTCATCAATGTCGATCAGATGTGCGATGTTGACGGACTAAACCAAATGGTGCGTATCAACACCAAGACACAGCAGGTGGACGCAACTGGGTTAGAGAACTACAAGGTCTCGCCTAATGAGGCAGATTGGCTCTTGTATCCTTGTGATATGGATATGGTTTGCAATGCCATAATAGCTGGCGAAACATCAGAGCAGGCAGAATATATGGGTGCTACATTCGTTGATTATGTAGACCTGCTACTCAACGCACTACAGACCGACACCCCTGCAGAGCCAAAGATATCATCACAGTGCAAGGGTTGCGAGTTTCGTAGCGAGGATATGTCACGCTCGGGCTTTCACCGTTGCTGGCGAGAGTGCGCAAACTTCACATATGAGGACTTCCAGAAACCTCTAACCCTCGAGTTATGGGGCGGAGGTGGCTTCCGCAATATGAAGAATCTCATAGCTCAGAAGAGTTACTTTATGTGCGACCTGCAGCCATCAGATTATTACAACCCCAAGCACGCTCCATTCTGCACTACTGACGAATATTTCAACGCCAGCGCACGCCGTCAGGTACAGATAGAGTGCCAAACAAGCGAACGCAAAGATGCGATACTACTCTCGGGCATAAAGAGCGAGATGGCAGACTGGAAATTCCCGCTACACTTTATCGACTTCGAGACCTCAACCGTTGCATTGCCATTTACCAAAGGTCAATGCCCATATGAGACTACAGCGTTTCAGTTCTCGCACCACCAACTCGACCAAAATCATAACCTAACGCATACTGAATGGATATCTACCGAGCGTAAATTCCCTAACTTCGACTTTGTGCGTGCCTTGAAACACGATTTGAAGAACGACGATGGCACAATATTCCGCTACTCGCATCACGAAAATTCGGTACTTAATCAGATTGCCGAGCAACTACAAAATAGCCAAGAGGCGGATAAGGAGGAGTTAATCGAGTTTATCTACTCTATCACCCACGATAGTGGCAAGAAACGCGAGGGCGGTAAACGCGATATGGTAGACCTATGCGAGGTAGTACAGCACTACTTCTACGACCCGGTGATGAAGGGTAGCAACTCCATTAAGGTTGTTCTACCTGCGGTATTGCGCTCAAAGGAGTTGCAGAGGATGTATCAGGGTCCATACCGCAACTATGTGGAGTCAAAGAACTTCGAGACCTTCGACTTCTCGCTTATCAACTATACCAACGAGGAGCAGAGCGAGGTGGGCAACCCATATAAGTATCTTCCAACCATTGGTGCCGAACTATTGGAGGAGGGCGAAATATCGGATAGCGAAGAGCGTATCAATAATGGTGGTCTGGCAAACGCCAACTACGCCAAACTACAATACGACGGCCTCTCTGCCGACGAGAAGGAGAAACTAAAGAATGCTCTTCTCCGCTACTGCGAACTCGATACAATGGCAATGGTGTTGATATATGATTATTTCGATATCCACTCGAAATAGTTATACGAAACGAGTATAACCATTACATACAAAACCCTATCAGTTGTTGACTGATAGGGTTTTGTATTCATCGTATTATTACAATCCTCACAGCACTGATGGGTAGTACGATACTGGATTCATCATATCCACAAAGACATCGTGTTCATTCTCCTTGATTGTATCTATGGAGTGACCGACAATCTCCTCAACCTCATCGCTAGATAGCGTCTGTCTATTCAAATCAGTTGCAAGCATATAGGTGGAACAAGGAACGTGAGCGATAGCATAGCAGTCATCCACATAGATAATCCGACCTGCCGCGCAACAACTCATATCTGGACCACAACCATCCAAGCGCACCGTTTCACCCAAACTATACGACTCCTTTAGACCCAACTTCTCTCGGGCCTCCTTGCGCATAGTTTTAAGACGTTCAACGAAAGCCTCTGACCAGCCATACTCCTCAGCAAAACACAACATCTCACCCGTAGCACAATCAGCAAACAGAGCCTCCCTAACCTCATCATCATATTCAAGATGGGCAAACCTCGTCTCAAACTCATCAACCATTCCAAATAGCGAGTCGACTGCCAAGATAAGGAGTTCTTGAGACTCAACGATATATCGCAATAGTTCACCTCCTCGCTCATATAGATAGCCCTGAATTGCAAACTTTGATGGTTCATCCTCAGGACACATATCTGTGTATAATAGAAGACCATACTTCTCGCCCTTGAACGAGATCTTGCAACACTGATTCTCAAACTCGACATCTAGTCTATCATCCGCCAAAAGAGTATCAATTTCTATAACTGACCAACAAAAAAAACTAAACTCCATAATGTCTTTTATTCTATTTTACACTTAACTCACATCGTTCTGACTTTTATACGATTTTGTCCATATCCGATGTACAAGAGGCACAGTTCTATTCTACTTATGTAACAATAGACTCTCACAAATGTACAAAAAATTTCTCACTTCACACAATATATCCCACATTTTTTACAAGACATCTTATTGACTGGTTTATAATTACAATATAGTCGCGTTGGTATGGATATTTGGGATATATTTTGTACTTTTGTGGAATAGTATCACAAACACACATTTCAATATGTCAACTAATAGATTTCCCTCGTGGGATAAAATATCTGCTAAAGAAGAGGCGACAGGCGGAAGATACAAAGCACGAATTCTTCGCCAGAAGGTCTACAAAAATAACTGTGAGATATTCAGCGCAGGAGGCTACATATCAGATAAGGGCAACGAGGTTGAGATTCCTATCAACGATCCAATGTTGGATGGCACGAAGGTATACCGCGATGCTTTCGATGTAAACAACATAGCACCACTCTGTGCAGACACAAAAACAAATGTCATCAACGACGATTGCCTTGCCGTTGCAAAGAGTCTGCTTGACGAAGGTCTCAACCCTTGCGTAATGAATCTTGCCGATGCCTATGTAGCCTGCGGTTTCTATAAGAAGGGATCCAGCGCACAGGAGGAGAGCCTATGTAGAGCAACTACCCTATCGCGTTCGCTATTCCAATTCTTCAAAGCCAAGAGTGGAAAACCAAACAGATATGCAGAGGATGTAAACGTCGCAATCAAGGAGTATGCCTACCCTATGGACCTAAACTATGGTGGCATCTACTCTCCTAATGTCACTGTATTCCGCAATGGTCTTGATCACCACGCACTTCTTGAAGAGACTTACAAGGTGGGCATCGTATCAGTCGCAGCACTCGACTTCAATGAGAAGCACGGCAAGAATCTCGAATACCAAGCCCCTGATGGTGGAATGACCGCCGAAGGCGAGGAGATTTTGAAGAACAAAATTCGCACAATCTATCGCATCACATTGAGCAATGGACACGATGCGTTGGTCGCTGGAGCATTTGGCTGTGGCGCATTCCGTCTACCTGCAGATAAGGTTGCAACACTATTCCACGAGATACTCGACGAGAAGGAGTTTAAAAACAAGTTCAGGAATGTAACATTCGCCATATTGGATAAGGATGGAGCGAATGGCAAGTTTGCGCCATTTTACAAGACCTTTAACTAATTGTTAGTTTCGCTCTATAGAGCGTATAAATGCGTTCCAATAGACCACACTACACACTAATAAACAATAGCACCTACGAACATAACCATATTCGTGGGTGCTATTGATATAATATTACAATCGTTAGACTTTTTGCGTCTTATTATTAAACCTTGTCACCACTTCGGGATGATCTTTACAATAATACCTATTACCCTGCTTCGTCATCTCCATTCCACATTTATAACAGAAAAACTTATTCTGCTCATAGTGGTATTGCAAAGACTTATACGACACACCCGCTTGCCTCTTTAACTCGAACATCTTTTCGCCACAACAAACGCCACAAGACGGACATATATATTTCCGAAGTGGACATTGCGATGTATCTCTGCTATCGATAACGCTACGACATTTATCATTCCAACAATGCGACAAATATACACGTTTGTTACATTGACTACAGTTACTATTTTGACACGTAAACAACGACACTGTGTGCGCAGAATAGTTTGATGTTGTTTGCATCGCCTCAAGTATATGATTGCAAGACCTACAATAGAGGTGTTTTGCGGTAACATTAAGCCAATTTAGACGCGAATGAAACCTCTGTAATAGCAACTTAGACTTATCATCATCAGATATTAGGTCCAAATAAACAGATGCAGAGTAGATATCTAACTCGCCCGCACGAATAGTATTGCCCATAGTGACTTCTGGCATCTTATACAGATTGGTAAAACAAGCATTACCACTACACCAACTAAATGGCATACCTGCCTTTTGATGCAACGACTTAGACAACAATCCTTCACAGAATAGGTGCTGTGTTTTCGCGTTTCTCTTATGCCATAGATATATCGCCTTAATACGAGGTGGCGTATTAGACTTACATTTATCCCGATGCTTTTCTGCCCACTTATTACGCCAAGATGGAACTAAACTCAATGGACAATTGTTAAATGCTAAAGCATCCATAAGATATCCATCTGTTTCCAACTGTTCAGGAGTAATATTTATTGTTTTTAGCAACTCATTCCTATACTCACTATCTTCATTAATAGCCGTCAACACTGGGCATTGTCCATCACCAAAACATTTACCCTCATCACTATTTACATCCTCCCTGAAGACAACAAAGCCCTTGTGCTTTTTCACACTCTCCATTGTTGCTTCAACACTATTATTATCGTTTGTTCTCAACCCCATAGTGCCATCACCATAGATGTAAAGGATAGGTTTGTTCCCTGAATATACATTTGGTTTCCACCAATCTTCGACATTAAAGCCTATAGCACCGTGACACACACAAAATAGATTTATTCCTATGTAGTCATTCAATGCCAAACCAAATGTACTATCTATATGATCGGGCTGATTAGATTTCCATATTTGATACAACTCTGCATTATACAAGGTCTTCTTCTCTCTGTATAGTTTTAATATACTATGGATAAAGATTAAGACATTTATATTTACCTGCTTAGGGTACTCTACAAGTCTCTCTAACAGGTTTAAATCGCTGATTCTATGTCTACTTGTTTTATGCAACGAGACCACTCTTCGTACAAAACGTATCTGCTCCGACCAATACAACAGAGGGAACAGCGGAAAATAGGATACAATATCTGTGTTTAAATCACTTTTATTATTCAACCATTCAATCAGATTTACGAACTTATCCATATCAAGGTTCTGATATGGTACACCATATCTATATGGATCACAATTCATAAGATACTGATATTTAGCAACACCAGGATACTTTTTGTTTACATAGAACTCCCAGTGTATTATACTCTTGAATTGCGTATCTGGTCTATTCAGATATTCTATCAATCTGTAAAATTCACTACTACTGATAGTTACATCACTATCATTTTCTATATTAGATTGTCGTTTACGCAAATCCAAAACAGAAGAGTTAATACCTACGCCTATTTTGATATCATCGGGTAAAATATTGCAAATAAAGTTCTTCACATCAGGAAGTTTCACACCTAATTCACGTGCGACTTCTAATAGCGTAAAGTCTTTATTTGATGTGATACACATTACTTGACCAGGTTCTATGGATGAGTTATACCATAAGGTCTTCGCTACTGACTCGAATTGATAATACCCTCCGTTAGGTCCCTTCATCACAAGTACATCATCGGCAAGAGGTCGATACCCATCGACAAGCACTTTAATAGATGACAAGACGATATCTTTTACAAAAAACTTATGTTCTATAGAATCTCCTAATATCTTGACACACAATAGTCCTTGCTCGACGGAAGTAGATTCAACACGACACAGATACGACGTTCCATCGGTTAGTGAAAACTCTACGATATTTCCAGTCTTAATCTTTTTGGTTTGTGTTTCAGATAAAGCACACAACTTCTCCTCAATGGGATATACAGCATTCCCATCATTACCCACAACAAAGTGAATCTCCTCCGATACTGGGACATAACCAAGATGGGATATAGCACTAATACTTTGGGTATCATCCTCCTTTATTCGGACAATATCAGCATACTTAATTTTCATCTCACGTTGAGAACCATCTTTTAGGTTCTCAACAATGTATCTTCTATTCTCTAAACACGAAAGAACTCTATAATAACCCATAAGTATGTCGTATTGCAAATTATTAGATCTCCTCTCTACTTAAACAAAGCCACTACCTTTGTAATAAGTTGCGCGCCAATCCAAACATCTGTACCAAAGCGCATCTTTGCCTTGCGCACAGCCTTGGATAACCAAGGATATTGCTTAAAGAGGTCGAGAGAGTAGAATATCGAGTACCAACCCAACTGCATAGCGATATCATCCATAATCGGAGCAATAGGGTTTTGCTCCTTTGGGGTATTCATATATCTGCTATATAGGTCGATAAAGTTCAGAGCATACTCTCTTTTACGCTTCCTTATCTGCTGTGAGGTCATAGCTGTAGGATTACCCTTACGGTAGTGGTAGACATACTCATCAAGAAAAACTACACTCTTAGCATAGCCCACAAGCTGTGTCGTAACGAAGCAATCCTCGGCATAGCCATACTTCGGTGTATAAATATCGTGCTCGAAATAGAGCGTGCGACGGATACACTTATTACATACCGACGCAAAGGAGTGGTGGCTATACATATTTCTAATATACAGCTCCCTATTGTTATTATACTCACGCTCAGGCTTTGGTTTCGAGCGTGTAGGGTACTCCTTGACAAGGTTAAAGTAGACAATATCGGCATCTGTAGCCTCGATTTTTTGAGCAATCTTCTTAATCGAGCCCTCTGCAATCCAGTCATCCGAGTCGACATTATATATGTAGTCGCCCGTAGCATTCTCAAGACCTGTACGACGTGCTGCGGGGAGACCGCCATTCTGCTTATGTATAATCTTAATTTGTGGCTTTAGGTGCGCATACTCCGCATCAATAAGTTCCTCAAGGAGTTCTATCGAGCGGTCCTTCGTGCCATCATTAACAAAGATAAACTCTATGTGTGGATAATCCTGCACAAAGAGCGAGCGCGCAAACTTCGTAATATACTGCTCCACACCATATATAGGTGCTATAATTGAAATGCGTATAGGTGTACTATTCATCGCTTTACTTTTTTACTCTACCACTACTCATCTTATACTCATATGAGTGTCTACCCTCTGCTCTAAAGTCGCTATGATAACGCTCCAGCACCTCACGAAAGACCTCATCGTACATAGGTATAAATAGATCGTTACGCGCCTTAAGGTTATCAACGATATCCTGAGCAAGTTGGATTGTAAGGCTTAAGTCGTTATCGCCTTTATAGAACGACGTACCCTTAATCGAGCCAGGAGAGACGTTTAGAATTCTATTCTTCGAGCCAGACATCTCAAGTTCCACGTTCACACTCTCGATAAATATCTTCAGCGCAGCCTTCGTAGCACCATAGACAGCAAAGAGTGGCGAAGAGAGAAAGCCCGCGATGCTACCCATAACACCACAATAAAAATCGCCCTCGCCAAGCAACCTATCATAGAAGTGGTGTATAATGCGTATCACCGCAGTAGTATTGACACTGAAACTATCCACGATATGCGATTCCTCGACATCGGCAAAGTGCGCCAAACGACCGAAGCCTGCGGTTATCATAAGTGTATCTACGCCTTTGAACTCATCAAACAACGAGAAGTCCTCGCTACGCAGATCGAAATTGCGATATTCAAACTTTGCGTGGGCATATTTAGGATCTACATCTACCCTATCAACAATATAGATCTTGCCATACTCCGCATCACCCGCAAAAAGCGTTGCGATAGCAAGACCGATGCCGTTAGCACCACCTACAACAAGTGCCTCTCTCATAGTTTGAAGAAGTTTTTACGATCGGTAAACTGCTCCATAATACGCGCCATAGCGATACTCTCCTTTGGCGTTAAGCGTGGCGAATAACTACGGTTATTTACAATACACGACACAAACTCCTGAAGTTCATATCTCAAACCTGGTTCATCCCACTTATAGAAATACTTTTTATTTCTGTTCTGATCCTCGTATCGAAGTTCAAAGTAGTCGGTCTTCCACCAAGGCGACGGCACATATACATAACCCTGCGTACCAGAGATAACGAGGTTGCCCTCAGTCTTTACTCCCAAGCCCAACTGGAAAGAGGCTACAGAGTTGTTATACAACATAATACCGCGAGTATATATATCTACACCATTCTCATTTAAACGGCTATAGAAGTTGATGTTGCTATGCTCCGTACCCAATAGTTTTAGGATAGGCAAAAGCGGATATGAGCCCATTTCATACAACGAGCCTCCCGCCTGCTCCGGGTCGAGTTCGCGGTGTAGATTCTCGTTACCCCAAAGTTTCGACTCCGAAGCATCGATACCCACAACCTCGCCTATAAGACCACTCTTAACTAAGGTTATCAGGTGGTTAAAGGCTGGACAGTAGGCGGTTTTGTTTGCCTCCAATAGCACCACACCCTTCTGCTCTGCAAGAGCATACAACTCCTCTGCCTCGGCACCACGAAGCACCAACGGTGTCTCGCACAAGACGTGACGACCGCGCTCCAAGACATACTTTGCCTGCTTGTAGTGACACAAGTGTGGCGTAGCAAGATATACCGCATCCGAGGCCTCAACAAGTTCCTCGAACGATGCAAACTTTGTGATTATATTGTGTTGCCCAGCAAACTCCTCTGCCGTAGCACTATTTATATCGTAGACGCCCGAAATATTTGCAGCATCGACATACGCTACCTCGCGCGCAAAACGGTTGGCGATACGACCACAACCCACAACACCGATATTTACGACAATCTCGCTCTCGGCACGCAACATTGTAGAACTAACGCCCTCGGTACGTGGCAGATATACCACCTCGCAAAACTCGTTAAGGTAGTCGAACTTACCCACCCAGTCCGAGCCAATAGCGAAGACATCAACCTCGTAGCGAAGGATATCGTCAATCTTCTGCCCCACATAGTCCTCGATGATGACCTGATCGACAAGACCTGTGCTTTTAATCGCCTCGACACGCTCAAGCACGTTGTTTCTTACATTCAACTTACCGCGCTCGCGGTCGAAACTATCATTTGTAACACCCACAATAAGGTAGTCGCCCAACGCCTTTGCGCGACGCAAAAGATTGATATGACCCTCGTGTAGCAGGTCGTATGTGCCGTATGTAATTACCTTCTTCATTGCCTCTTATTTACTTTCGTGCAAGAATCTCCTCGCGATAGTCCACCGCGTGTATATTTGCTAATATCTGCTCTTCGGTAGGCATCTTACGCCAGTCGCCATATACGTTTGTTAGGTAGGCATCCATATCCTTTGGCACTGGGAACTCATAGCCCTCAAAGCGAGCCTTGCCAAGAGGGAAGATATCCTTGGCGTAGAATGTACTCTTTGGCCAACCAATACCGAGCGAATAGTGATACTCGCCCTTGGGGTTGATAAGACCTATAAGACGTAAAATTGGGTTGATAAGACCCAAGCATAGGAACTGTATAAGGCGCGTTACAAAGTGGCGCAACCACTTTGTCTTGATATATATCGACAGATGCTCAAGGTTGCGATATAAGACTTTGCCTGCACGCGCTGCGAAGTAGTTGGTTTTCTCGATAGAAAAGACATCCAAGAACTTGCCCTTGAAATTGAGATACTTATAGCGACCGCCATAGATAGCCACACTATCGCCACGCTTGCGGAACTTACCGAAGTTGTTGGTATACTCTATATCGCTACGCATAGTCTGGTAGACATACTTGTCGCTATCGAGTTTTAGAAGAATCTTCTCCAAACGCTTGGCATCCTTGCGCAACATCACAATATCTACATCATCATCCCAAGGGATAAAACCCTCGTGACGTGCAGCACCGAGCAATGTACCCGAACTCAACCACCACTGGATATTGTTCTCGTCGCATATCTTCGCAATGTCGAGGAGCATCTCCAACAACTCCTTCTGATTTGCACGCAACTTCGAGCCTTCTGGATTATATCTCTGCTTTAGAGCATCCTTATCTATCATATAGTCTATAATTGTTTGTCTCGTGTCAACTATTTTGTGCCGTATATCTCGTTGATATACTCCTGACAGTGAATACATTTGCGTATCTGATCCTCGTTAGGCATCTTACGCCAGTCACCATACACGCGCGTCAGGTAGGCATCCACATCCTTTGGCGCAGGCATCTGCTCGCCCTCAAACTCCAAGGTTGTAAGCGGGAATGTGTCGCGCATAAAGAACGTATGCTTCGACCAGCCCTGACCAAGCGCGTAGTGATACTCGCCCTTGGGGTTAATAAGACCTATAAGGCGCAAGATAGGGAATACAATACCCAAGCACAACAACTCTATAAGTCTAATCAACGGTTTGCGGATAGCACCGCAACGAATATATGACGTTAGGTGCTGTAGGTTGCCATAAATGGTACTTGCAGCCTTGGCAGCAAAGAAACTTGTCTTCTCAATAGAGAAGATATCGAAACCTACACCGCACCATTTGTAGTAGTCATAACGACGGTTGTTGACAGAGATACGTCCTTCGCGCTTACGATACTTGCCAAAGCAGTTTACATACTCCACATCGCTACGCATAGTGTGGTACACAAACTCCTTATCCTCTATCCTAAGCAATATCTTCTCCAAACGTTTGGCATCCTTGCGCAACATCACGATATCGATATCATCATCCCAAGGAATAAAACCCTTGTGGCGCGCAGCACCGAGCAAAGTACCCGAACTTAACCACCACTGAATATTGTTCTCCTTACAAATCGCATCTACCTTTCTTAACATCCTTAGCAACTCCTTCTGGTCGCGACGTAGCGCAGAACCTTCGGGGTTATATTTTTGCTTGAGTTGCTCGGCATCAATATTACTACCTACCATAGAGTCTCTTCATTATAATTGCAAAAATAGGCATTTTTTTTCATATAAACCAGAAAAAGAGTATCTTTGCTGAAATAATAGTTAAAACTTATGCAGATAAAGCGTATTGGAGCCATCATCGGATGGGGATTAAATAGATTTTTAAAGCTCTTTGGCAACATCCTTTCTGCGGTTGTAAGGTGCTTTACCGAGGTAAAACGAGGCAGGGTCGTTTGCTGGGCATACAACTATAAACAATATGGTTGCAACCCTCGATACCTTACGGAGTATCTTCTTGATAACCACCCCGATATGGATATCATATGGGTCTTTCGCAGTGGCATAGATACCACTGGCATCGACAAGCGTATCAAGTGCGTAAGATTTCGCACGTTGGAATATCTAAAGATGGTTAACAGCGCAGAGTTCCTCGTTACCAACTCGCGTACCGACCCTTGGCACATATATTGGCACAAACGACCCGAGCAGAAGTACTTGATGCTATGGCACGGTGGCGCAGCCCTTAAAAAAGTTGAGCGCGATGCAGAGGATAAACTCGGATATAGTTACTGGCGTAAGGCAAAGCGCGACTCGGAGGTCTGCGACCTTATGATTTCGGGATGCAGAGCCAACACCGACCTTATAAAGCGTAGTTTCTGGTACTCTGGCGAGGTGCTTGAGGCAGGCATTCCTCGCAACGACATCTTCTTCGACAAGGAGCAACATCGCGAGATTAGAGAGCAACTAAACCGCGAGTACAACATCCCTGCGAATAATCGCATTGTGATGTACGCCCCTACATTTCGTCGCAGTGGCACCATAGAGCCATACCGCATCGACTGGCAAGAGTTGCTACCCCACCTTCGCAATAAGTTCGGTGGCGAGGATGTCACTATATTCCTACGCCTGCACCCAAATCTCATCGGCAAAGTGGACACATCATCGCTAAAGAATAGCCCTGCGGTGGTAGATATGACACGCTACCACGATATGCAGGAGTTGCTATGTATCAGCGATATGCTTATTACCGACTATTCAAGTTCGATGTTCGACTATGCGATGTTACGTCGCCCTTGCTTGCTCTATGCAACAGATGTCGAGCAGTACGATCGTGGCTACTACTACGACTTTTGTGAACTACCATTTCCTCTTGCCCGCAACGGCAATCAACTTGCAGAACTTATCAAGAGTTTCGACTACGAGAGTTATCTGTCTACTCTCGACACCTTCCTCAACGACACATTGGGTCTTAAGGAGCGAGGTGTAGCATCGAAAGAGTTGGCAGAGTGGATGCGAAAAAAGATGATATAAACGAATATAATAGAATGAAGCGAATTTTAATAGTTTTTGCAATGATACTGCTCGGTTGTGGAGCAGGTATGGCGCAAGAGAAGAGCATCATCAAGGGCTTTTCAGGCGGTATGATGATACATAGTGGCTACCAAACAGGATGTGACAACCCCTATGGATATAATATGCAGGGAGCGACATTCGGTATCGGAGGCGTGGCACGAATACACTTAACAGACCACTTCCGCACTGGCTTCGAGGGTTATGTTTCGACTCTCGGTCTACGACAAGATATCGCCAAAGGTAGCCATAACAAAATTTTCTGGACCGGACTACTCGCTGATTGGTATTGGCAGAAAGGAAGATTTTACCCATATGCAGGTATTACAGTTGGTGGCGGTATGGAGACCTCATACCTAATGTTCGATGGTAGTAGTGACGACTGGCAACGCGAGGAGAATGCCGTATTCCACAAGGCTGGTTTTGTTGCTGTAGACCCATTCGCAGGATGCGACATCGCCCTTGGCGAGGCTGTACGCCTTACATTCAAGGTCGACTGGTTGCTTGCTATACGCAAAGATGGACTTAACCGTCCATATGGTCCTCGACTCTACGTCGGCTTTATCTTCGCACACTAACGGCACAAAAAAGAGGTTGTATAACAAACCCTCAATAGTGTAACACTCACTTGGTTAGGGCTTGTTATACAACCTTTTAATACTCCTACGTATTGCTCTCAAATTACAAGGCAATACATATGCTTCCCCCTTTGCATTCCACACGCCACGCATAGTAATACCACAAAGATATATTATTCGTTTCGTAGGTATTCATTAATTAGTTTACTATTTGGCGATCTTTGGCATATTGTGCCTCATCCTTGATTTGTTTAATCTCACTCAAATACTCCCTGACAAATTGGCGATGAAGAGCGATTGATTCATTCACAATAGACATTAATGTAGGTAGACGTCTCTCCAACTCTTCTACTGTACTAATATATCCTGAGCACATATAGATATAGGAATCTTTGTCCATATACGTTTGAACACAATGCATCTTTTGCATCACATTATTTGACGCGAGCAAAAAAGATTGAATAAACGCGCCATCGTTATTATTTTCGTCTTGATGGAACGTACACACCACCTGTACAAAGTCATCATCTACATAGATGTTTAAATATACATCGCCATATCGTATCACTATGGACTGTTTGCCATCCTCTCTCTGAACACAATCGGGGCTATAGCCACTGTTTTTCAGAAAGGAGACCACACGGTCAAAAGTAATCTTTGCACTCTGCAACGATGTAGCATCCCCCTCATTACACTGCGTCTCATATCTAACCATCAACATATCCAAAACCCTAAGTCTATCTCTATGCTTTACAAAAATTGTAACACCAGCCACAATAAGCACAACAGCAAGAGATAAGTACAGATAGATATAACCATATGTCTCGAACTTTATGCTTAAGATAGTTCCTATAGCAAGAATAGCCACAGCAACACCTACAAAGCCCACAAGCCACGAGTTTGCACGACTGGCAACCCTCTCTCTTTCGGCCACAACAGTCCCAATATATCGAGACAGACCCTTTTTGTTACGATTGAAATCGGCACAACTATCATTAGCATCCGTTTCGTGACCAAACTTTGAACAGAAGATCTTACCATCCTCTCTTTTATGGTGACTGCAATCAACACATATTTTTACGTTATCTCTATCCATATATTATCATTGCCTTAAGGGAGGTTCTATAAATTAGGTCGAGATGATTTTGTAGGCTATTTCGAGCAGATTCATTATCTCTTATGAGGGCGCAATGCGGGCATAGCAACCGAGAAAAGATATGAAAGATGACGAAATAGACACAAAAGCGACCGAAAGATAAAATACAACCTCCTATTGTTAAACTTAATTTACTAATTTATAGAACATCCCTTAAATAGTTACCACAATTTATGCATTGGGTTCTCCTTTACAAACTTCAATATTTTCTCTTTGGTCAATGTGCAGGAATCGTCGGTACATACAACCTGTCGCACCTCATAGTCAACAACCTTATCTTCATCCACATCGCCGTATACTTGAACGTAAAAGACCATTGATGGGTCATCAAGAAAGACCACATAGATATCTGCACCACCCCATATCGAGGCATCAATATCTTCTACGCAAAACTGGCTGTCGATGATATCCTTATGCGCCTCAAGTACCTCATCCTCTATATCGCCACGCTGGAACTCCTCGATATAATTGCGGAACTCGCGGATATAGTCGTTATCAAGCCACTGCTCATCACTCCAATCGCGGAAGCGCACCTCATTTAATCCACCCTGAGCCAAGCAAACATTTGTTGTGGCAACAATAGTTACTGCAACAAGCAAAATAAATCGTTTCATAACGTCTCTGTTATTTCTAAAATTAATTAAAGGGATGTTCTATAAATTAGTATAAAAGTTTTCGTTGTTTCGGAAATTCTATTTCGGTTGCTTTTGTGCCTATTTCGACATCTTCCTTATCTTTACTCGGTTACAATGCTCGCATTGCGCCCTCATAAGAGATAATGAA
>JAGCKG010000046.1 GCA_017647625.1 Alistipes sp.
GGTTGCTTTTGTGCCTATTTCGACATCTTCCTTATCTTTACTCGGTTACAATGCTCGCATTGCGCCCTCATAAGAGATAATGAATCTGCTCGAAATAGCCTACAAAATCATCTCGACCTAATTTATAGAACCTCCCTTAATTAAGCCCTTTAATGTTTTTGCGATATCTGTATTCTCAACGATGCCGTTGATGCACTCATTTGCAGTGCCGTAAAGATATATAGGGATCATCACACCCGAGTGTCCATTTGTTGACCAGCGATACTCCACACCTTGCTCCGAGAGGTTAAAGTTGGCATCGGCACTTACAATGCTAAGACCACCTGTCTCGTGGTCGGCGGTGACCACAACGAGTGTTCCCTCGTGCGCCTTGGCATACTCCACAGCCACCTCTATAGCACCCATAAAGCCTTGCATCTCAAGTTGTTGTGCTTGGGCATTATTAGCGTGACCCATACCGTCGATTAGCGAGCCTTCGACCATAAGTACAAAGCCATTATCCTCGCCTCTTCTCTCCAATAGGCGCAAAGCCTCGCGTGTGGCATCAGCAAGATAGTCTCCTGTGTTCGCACCCACCTCCCAGTCGGCAAGGAGTGCCAAAGTGCGACTCTCGCCACTCTGCTTCTCCAACTCTGCAAACTCCTCAACAAGGTTAAAGCCGTAACTATCAATTACATCCGCAATCTGCTCCTTATATACTTCCTTGAAGGGACCCATACCGCCACCAATGGCAACATCGAGGCTACTACCCACAAGTTGCTCGGTGATAATGCCATAGTTATGGCGACTCTCCGTATGGGCATAGAATGAGGCAGGGGTAGCGTGCTGTAGATATGTTGTCACCACAACACCCGTTGCTTTTCCCTGAGCCTTCGCCACATCCATCAGCGACTCCACGGCTACACCATCGGGTGTGCAACCGACAAAGGTGTTATTGGTCTTATATCCCGTTGCGAGGGCTGTACCAGAGGCTGCTGAGTCGGTAACGCGGTTGTCTGCCGAGTAGGTCTTTTGGAGTGCTACGTTCTCCGCCTCATCGAAGATTGTTGAGGCGTAGCCACCCTCTATATGCATCATCGACACAGAACTTAAGCCCATACCGTCACCGATAAGATAGATTATATTCTTAACCTCCTGTGCTGTTGCAACGCTGATGGTTAGGATGAATGTTGCGATTATTGAAAGTGTACGAATCATAGTTTTAAGCCTTTATTTTTGCAAAATTACGCCAAATATCCTATCTTCGCAATAGTTACCGATAAAATATTGTTTCTATGGCAGAAGTACGCATAGCCGAAGATTGGAAAGCCGTTATAGGCGAGGAGTTCTCGAAGCCCTACTTCGAGGAGTTGATACGCTTCGTAAAGCAAGAGTACGCCACATCGCAGATATTCCCTGCAGGGCGTAATATATTCCGCGCCTTCGATAAATGTCCGTTCGACAAGGTCAAGGTTGTGATTATAGGTCAAGATCCTTATCACGGTGATGGTCAAGCAAATGGCTTGTGCTTCTCGGTAAACGAAGGTGTCCCCTTCCCGCCCTCGCTAAAGAATATATTTAAGGAGGTCTACGACGATGTAGGCACTCCTATCCCCGTCTCTGGCGACCTCGACCGCTGGGCAGAGCAGGGCGTATTGCTCCTCAACTCGGTACTTACAGTCAAGGCACATAATGCCGCCTCACACGCGGGTCACGGCTGGGAGATATTCACCGATGCTGTAGTCCGCGCCATTGCCGAGCGCAAGCAGGGCGTTGTCTATATGCTTTGGGGTAGTTATGCACAGCGTAAGGGTGCTATCGCCAACCCACAAACCAACCTTATACTCCACTCGGTACACCCATCACCACTATCATCCTATCGTGGGTTCTTCGGGTGCAAGCACTTCTCCAAGGCTAACGACTACTTAAGGAGTATTGGCAAAGAGGCTATAGAGTGGTAACAGATATAAACAACTGAACGTATGAAGATTGCAATAATTGGAGCAGGCAATATGGGTGGCGCGGTGGCGCGCGGTCTTGCCAAAGGTAGCATCATACCTACATCTAATATATATGTGTCTAACCCATCGCAACCCAAACTCGAGGCACTAAAGAGCGAGTTCGCGGAGGTAAACACCTCCACAAGCAACTGCGAGGTAGCCTCGGTAGCCGATATCGTAGTGCTTGCAGTAAAGCCTTGGAAGGTTACGGAGGTCATCAACGAGATTAAGCCATATCTCGACTACTCGCGTCAGGCTGTAGCATCTATGGTGGGCGGACTAAGCATAGCGCAACTATCGGAGTGGTTAGATAAGGGCGATGGTGTGCTACCTGCGACATATGCTATTATCCCCAACACCGCCATTGCAACGATGAGTAGTATGACCTTTATATCATCTACACGCTCGACAGCACAAAAGGATGAGCAACTTCTCGATATATTTAGGGAGTTGGGCGACGCTATGCTTATAGATGAGGGCGTTATGCCAGCAGCCACATCTCTCGCATCGTGTGGCATAGCCTACGCACTGCGATATATACGCGCAGCGATGGAGGGCGGTGTGGAACTCGGTTTCCGCGCTGACGATGCCAAGCATATCGTGATGCAGACACTACGCGGCGCGGTAGACATCCTCGAGGCGAACAACACCCACCCCGAGGTAGAGATAGACCGCGTGACAACACCTGGAGGTCTCACAATCAAGGGACTAAATGCAATGGAGGCCACAGGCTTCACCCACAGCGTTATCGAGGGTCTGAGAGCATCGACAAAAAACTGAAAACTGAAAACTGAAAAGTGAAAAGTGTGGTGCGCTTCGCGCGAGATTTATAAAAGGGGCAAAAGGGGCAGAAAAGGGCAGAAAGGGGAATTTTACTTTTCACTTTAAATATGCGTCGCAGACACCATACCTTTCAGTTTTCAGTTTTCAGTTAAATTTCTTGTCAGATGGGGCAGCACACCTAATTTCTCAGGAGAAGGCTGCATATACAACGCTCGGCAAAAATGCCACCGATGGGTAGTACTTGACGTACGTCCCATTGGTGGCATTTTTTGTTAGCGGCAGTAGATGTCTGCCTTATCGTGAGAAATTTAAGAAGTTACAAAAGAGCTTTAACCTCTGCTGCTACTGTAGCACCATTGTAGCCAAACTTCTCGTCAAGCACCTTAAATGGAGCAGAGTAGCCGAAGTGGTCGAAGCCGTGGATAAAGCCATTCTCGCCTACAAGACCACGAAGGTTTACTGACAAACCAGAGGTCATACCGTAGCGTGGAAGGTTACCAAGAACCTCTGCCTGATACTCCTTTGACTGGTCGCGGAACAAGCCCTCAGATGGGATAGATACAACGCGTGTTGCGATGCCCTCGGCTGCCAAAAGCTCTGCACCCTCGATAAGAGTAGATACCTCCGAGCCAGTAGCAATCATAGTAACCTTTGCATCCTTGTTCTCCAATACAACGTAGCCACCCTTCTCTGCCTTCATAGCCTCGGTGCGACGTGACTCGCCACTAACAGCTGGCAACGACTTGATATTCTGGCGTGATAGGATAAGAGCCACAGGACGCTTCTCCTCCATAGCCATCTTCCACGCAGCAACAGTCTCCTCTGCATCTGCAGGGCGAAGAACAAGCATTGAACGCTCGCCAGAGTGGTTGCGTAGGTGCTCCATAAGGCGAATCTGTGCCTCGTGCTCAACAGGCTCGTGGGTAGGACCATCCTCGCCAACGCGGAATGAGTCGTGTGTCCAGATATATACAACCTTCTTCTCCATAAGAGCCGATAGACGTACCGCTGGCTTCATATAGTCAGAGAATACGAAGAATGTACCGCAAGCAGGGATGATACCGCCGTGCAATGCCATACCATTCATAACGCAAGCCATTGTAAGCTCAGCAACACCAGCCTGGAAGAAGTTGCCGCTGAAGTCGCCCTTTGTGAATGCCTTGGTCTTCTTTAGGAAGCCGTCAGTCTTATCAGAGTTAGAGAGGTCGGCAGATGATACCACCATATTCTCTACGTGCTCTGCGAAGTAACCGAGCATAGCCGATGATGCTGAACGTGTTGCATCGTCTGCCTTGATATTGATAGCCGAGTAGTCAATCTCTGGAAGTTTGCCAGAGTAGAAGTTATCCATCTTCTCTGCCAACGCTGGGTTAGCCTTACGCCACTCCGCCTCGGTAGCCTGCATACCCTTTGCCCAAGCACGCAACTCCTCGCGACGCTGTGCGTAAACCTCCTTAGACTCCTCGAATACTGCAAATGGCTCCTCTGGGTTACCACCAAGATTCTTGATTGTAGCAACGATATCGGCACCCGCAGCAGTAAGTGGCTGACCGTGTGTAGATACCATATTCTCGAATGATGAGCCATCAGCCTTGCGTGCGCCATAGCCCATAATAGTCTTACCGATGATAAGTGTTGGACGCTCTGTCTCTGCATTCGCAGCCTTCAACGCAGCACGAATCTCGTCGATAGACTGACCATTTACAGTGATTACATTCCAGTTCCAAGCCTTATACTTCATCTCGATATCCTCTGTATCAACCTCATCACACTTTGTTGAAAGCTGAACATTGTTCGAGTCGTAGTACATAATGAAGTTAGACAAGCCAAGGTGACCTGCAACGCGACCTACACCCTGTGAAATCTCCTCCTGAATAGCACCATCAGAGATGAAGGCGTATGTCTTGTGCGCCATCCACTCACCAAAACGAGCAACCATAAAACGCTCTGCGATAGCAGCACCGAGAGCCATAGCGTGACCCTGACCAAGAGGACCAGATGTGTTCTCAACACCACGCATCACGTCAACCTCTGGGTGACCAGGTGTTACACTGCCCCACTGACGCAACGACTGCAAATCCTCGGTTGAGTAGTTACCTGCCAACGATAGTACAGCATAGAGCATAGGAGACATATGACCTGGATCAAGGAACATACGATCGCGGTGTGGGTACGCCATATTGTCTGGATCGTAGCGCAAGAACTCTGTGTAGAGTACGTTGATGAAATCTGCGCCACCCATAGCACCACCCGGGTGTCCCGACTTTGCCTTCTCCACCATTGAAGCTGCCAAGATGCGGATATTGTCCGCTGCGCGCTGAAGCTTGTTGTTTTCCATAAGTTTAGATTTATATTTCGTTTATGCTTACAATTCTTCGTAGCTATTTACAATATCACACAAAGGTAGCAAAACTTTTGTAATGTTGACTCTTTTTGCAACAAAAAAATAAACAAGGGAGCGATTGGGTACGATTTCAGAGCGAGAGGTATGTGTATCTGTGACGCTTCGTAAAGGGATGTTCTATAAATTAGTAAATTAAGTTTAACAATAGGAAGTTTTATTTTATATTTCGGTCGCTTTTGTGTCTATTTCGGCATCTTTCTCATCTTTCCTCGGTTGCTATGCCCGCATAGCGCCCTCGAAACAGATAA